>UQRU01000106.1 GCA_900543475.1 uncultured Eubacteriales bacterium | reverse complement strand
CCTACGCCGCGCCCGCGCACCTCCTGGCGCTTTGCAGCTCTGATACCAAAACAAAGATGACACAGGAGGTTCAAATGAAAACCATCAATTTACGGGAGTATTATCCTACGATATATCGCCGGGATCATCTGATTTCCTTGCCAGATGCGGTGGCGGCTGCACTGCATGAAGGGAAGGCAAGCGAAGTTGCCTATCAAGTGCGCGTTTTTCGGAACAAAGCCTACTATTCCCTGGAGTGGGCGGATGCGCGCGGAGAGCTGCCCACAAGTACGGCGGCAGACCCTTATACCCTTCTGGCGGCAAATAATGAAAAGGAGCAGCTATATCAAGCGTTAGCCGCCCTTTCAGACAAGCAGCGGCAGCGGGTATACGCCCACTTCTTTTTAGGCATGAGCTATGGCCGTATTGCCCGCTTAGAAAACGTGCGGGAATGTTCTATACGGGAGAGCATTCGCCGGGCGCTAAAAAGCATGGAAAAATTTCTGCAAAAAAATTTGTGATAGGCCCCACGGATTTGCCCAAAAAATGTATGGATATATAGAGGGACATATTTCGCTACGAGAGCAGGGGAAGCATTTGCCGGCATAAGGCAGGACGTATCCCCCGCCATTGTCCTTAAAAAGTACCTTGAAAACCGCATACCGATTGCCTGGATACAACAACCCCGCTTTACAAGCCCGCCAAGACCGCCTCCGCAGCCGGATCGGGGCAGGGCAAAACCCAAGGCGCCAGCGATACGGCTTGTAAAGCGGCATAATGATACGCCTGCATAGTCGAGGTTAAGTCCCAGAATGCAGCCCGCTGCAAGGGGGGTGGTGCGATCCCAGCGCGGCCGGAGCCGGCCGGTTCGGGCAATTTTCTTATCATCGGTATAAACTATGCCGCAGCTCCAGTTCGGATGGAGCGCTTGCTTTCCCAACAAATATGCGGCTGTGGGAAAAGCATGTTGTTTAACAAGCATTTTCCGGCGTTGCTCCGCCTAATTCCGGAAGGAAACGCCATATATTCGGCATGATTTCATGCTTCCACCGATATTGTCAATTCTTCCCGGCAGGCACATATACCCTGGCCGGGGTACATATATTGCAGCAGGAGGTGATGGTATGTATATCGAAAACACATATCCCAGCCATACCACAAAGGAGGAATGGGATGAACTAGCCCTGCTGGCTGCCAAGCTATTATCCGCCATGGCCATACCCTTGCAAAAGCAGAATGCCCATATTACCATAGCTGTGTAACGATGGAATTGCGCTATTGAAAGGAGAGCGTAATGGAAGCGATTTATGCACGGCAATCACTGGATAAAAAGGACAGCCTATCCATAGAGACCCAGATAGAACTCTGCAAGCTGGAAAGTACCGGGGACGTGAAGGTATATATCGACCGGGGCTTCAGCGGGAAAAATACAAACAGGCCCCAGTTCACCAAAATGATGGAGGATATAGAAAGGGGCTTGGTAGACAAGGTAATCGTCTATAAGCTGGATCGGCTGAGCCGTTCCCTGTTGGACTTTGCCGCCATGATCGATACCTTTAAGCGGCATGACGTAGCCTTCTTATCCACGCGGGAAAAATTCGACACGGCGACGCCTATCGGCAACGCCATGCTGTCCATCCTGATGGTATTCGCCCAGCTGGAGCGGGAGACCATCCAGCTGCGGGTGCAGGATAGCTACCATGCCCGCAGCCAGCGAGGCGCTTATGACGCTGCCCCCCCTTACGGCTACCAAAAGGCCAAGGCTATGGTTCAGGGCAAGCACATCAGTACCCTGGAAATAGAGCCAGAGAGCAGCGCCATTGTCCAGGCGGCATTCCAGGCCTATGCCTTTACGGACGAATCTCTGGGTTCCATTGCAAAGGGACTAAACCGCAAGGGGATTCCCTCGCCCAATGGGACGGAATGGGATTCCGGCAAGCTGAGCCGGATCATGGCAAACCCGCTCTATGTAAAGGCGGACGCGGATATCTACCGCTTTTATGAAAGCGCCGGCATGAAGATCACCAATCCGATCGACGACTTTTTAGGGGAGCGGGGCTGCGTTACCTATGGGGCCTGGGATCGGAGCCGTCGCAAATTTTCCCAGTGGGATAAGCTGACACTTTCCCTGGGGCTTCATCCCGGCATGATCGAACCAGAGGTATTCCTCCGCTGCCAGCAAAAGCTCATGCACAACGTGCAGCTGGGCAACGAAGGGAAAGGGAAGCATACCTGGCTCACCGGGCTGATGAAATGCGGCTACTGCGGCCACGCCATGCGGGTGGTGGCCTCCGGGCGGTGCATCCCCCGGGTCTCCTGTTCCGGCAAGACCAACTACGGCACCTGTGAGGAATATGAAAAACGTTGGCTGGTGGCGGATCTGGAAGCGGTGGTGGAAGCAGAGCTGTTTCGGGCGGTACGGCAAAAGCAGACGCTCAAGGCAAAGATCCAGCAGGAGGAAGACGCCCTGGAGAAGCGGCGCAAGGTGCAGATCGCCAAGGTGGAGCAGCAGATTCAAAATCTGCTGGACGGTTTAGCGGAGGCGAAGGGAATCACGGTACAATACCTGAACGAGCGGATCAACGCCCTGGAAGGGGAACGGCGCAGCCTGCTGCAAGAGCAACAACAGGCGAAAGCCGCCAACATGGGAGAAGAAAACATGCGGCAGTTGGGGGATGTGCCGGCCCTGTGGGAACAGATGAACCTGGAACAGAAACGGGAGACGGCCAAGCTGCTCATCGAAAGGATTCAGATATATAACGATAAGGTGAAAATCCTATGGAAATATAATTTTATGGAGCAGGCATAAGGGGCGAACAAGCAGCGGCAAAAAGAGCCGCATTCTTTTAAGACCCTGTCATCCATTCCGTGTCTACGGTATCAATATCCCACTGGATCACCTCGTATCCCAGGCCCCGTACCGTGGTGATCACCGTATCGTTGTATTCCCCATAGGGGGGACGGAACAGGGCGGTTTTTTTGCCGATGAGCTTGGCGGTCATGGCCTCAAAATCCGCCAGCTCCTTTTCGATGCCCTTGGCGTCCAGCTGGTTCATATGGGGATGGGTGGCGGTGTGGTTGCCGATCTCGTGGCCCGCCGCGGCGATCTGCTTCACCTCCTCCGGATATTTTTCCACCCAGAAACCGCATAGGAAAAAGGTGGCCTTCACGTTATACTGAGCCAGGGTATCCAGGATAAAGGGCGTTTTGTCATCCTCCCAGGCCGCGTCGATGGTCAGGGCGATTTTCTTGTCTGCCCTGTCCACGCTGTAGACCGGCACCTCCTTGTGCCGGCCTGCCAGAACTTCCATTTCATATGCTTCCACCATGGCGCTGCTGCTGACGGCGGCGGCGTTGGGCGTGAAGCTGAGCAGCAGGATAATGCCTGTGATCACCAGGGCCAGAATTAGGATCCAGATGATCAGGGTGCGTTTGGTTATTACGAAGATACGCAAAGCGGATGACCTCCCCCTTATGATGATGTTTAGATATATGCAGCACAAGGGCGGACTTTGCAGAAAATCTAGGGTATGTTAAAATAGAAGCATCTTATTGGGAAAGGTATGTTAGGGCGCATGGAGCTGACGGGTACGGTGAAGGCCATTATATATCGCAGCGAGGATACCGGTTTCACCGTATTGGAGCTGACCAATGAAGCCGGCGAGGACATGACCGCCATCGGGGAAATGCCCTTGGCCGGGGTGGGGGAACGGGTGGAATTGACGGGCCAATGGACGGAGCACAAGACCTATGGCCGCCAATTCCGGGCCGAGACCTGTAAGACCCTGGCCCCCGCCACCCTTACGGCCCTGAAGAATTACCTTGCCAGCGGCCTGATCAAAGGGGTGGGGGAAAGCACTGCCCAAGCCATTGTACAGACCTTTGGCATGGAGACCCTGGACGTGCTGGAAAAGGAGCCGGCGCGCTTGGCGGAGGTGCCGGGGATCGGCCAGATCCGGGCCCAAACCATTGGCGCTTCCTATGGGGCCCAGCTGGGGCTACGGGATATCATGCTGGGCCTGCAAAAATATGGGGTTACCATCGGCCAGGCCATGAAGCTGTATAAAATATATGGGGAGCTCTGCCTGGCAAAGATCGAGGAGAACCCCTATCGGCTCATCGACGATGTGGAGGGGATCGGCTTTAAGACCGCAGACGCCATCGCCCGCAACGGCGGGGTGGAGCCGGACGCCCCCTACCGGCTTCGGGCCGGGCTGAAATATACCCTGCAATGGGCCCGGCAGGAGGGGCATACCTACCTGCCTCGGGAAAAGCTGGTGGAGGTGGCGGCCGGGCTGCTTCAGGCGGAGATCGCGCCGGTGGAGCGCACCCTGACGGAGCTGCTGCTGGAGGGCCAGCTGATCCAGGAGCAGCTTCCGGGAGAGGACGGGATATTTTTACCCGGCATGTTCCGCACCGAGCAGGATTGCGCCCTGCGGCTATTGCGGCTCCAGGGCCAAAGCGCCCTGGACAATCCCTTTTTCCGGCCCAAGGCCCAGATCGCCCGGCTGGAGCAGCAGCTGGATATTACCCTGGCGCCGGCCCAGCGCCAGGCTGTGGAATTGGCGTTAAAAGCGGGGGCGTTGGTGATCACCGGCGGCCCCGGCACCGGTAAAACCACCATTTTGCGCTTTGTGATCACCCTTTTGGAGGAGATGGGCACGGAATATGCTCTATGCGCCCCTACGGGGCGGGCGGCCAAACGCATGGGAGAGGCCACCGGCCGGGATGCCAGCACCATCCACCGGCTGCTGGAATACAGCTATGGGGAAGGGGGCTTTGGCCGGAACGCGGAGAACACCTTGCTGGCGGATGTGGTGATTGTGGACGAGATGAGCATGGTGGACGTGCCCCTCATGGCCGCCTTGCTTCGGGCCCTGGCCCCGGGCACCCGGCTGATCATGGTGGGGGACAGTGACCAGCTGCCCTCCGTGGGGCCGGGGAACGTATTGCGGGATATGGTGGATTCCGGCCAGATCCCGGTGGTGCGCCTTACGGAGATCTTCCGCCAATCCGGCCGCAGCGCCATCGTCACCAACGCCCACCGGATCAACGAGGGCCAGATGCCCATCCTGGAGGGCTTGGAGGATTTCGGCTTTGAGCCCATGGAGGAACAGGAGGCGGTGATCCGCCGGCTTATTGCCCTCAATAGCGGCAAGGCCGCAAAGCTGGGCGCCCAGGAGCCGTTGCAGGATATCCAGGTGTTAGCCCCCATGAAAAAAGGCCCCTTGGGGGTCTATAATTTGAATAAGCGCTTGCAGGAGGCCTTGAATCCCCCTGCCCATAAGAAAAAAGAACGGAAATATGGCGACGTGGTGTTCCGGGAGGGGGACAAGGTGATGCAGATCAAAAACGACTATCGCCTGGCCTGGACCCGCAGCCTGCCCCATCAGCCCCCGGAGATGGGAGAGGGGGTGTACAATGGGGACCTTGGCACCATCATGTCCATCGACCTATATGAGCAGACCTTGGAGGTGCTCTTTGACGACGGCCGCAGCGCGGTCTATAGCTTCTCCATGCTGGAGGAGCTGGAATTGGCCTACTGCATCTCCATCCATAAAAGCCAGGGCAGCGAATTCCCCATCGTGCTGCTGCCCCTGCTGGGCGGCCCGCCCATGCTGCTCAACCGGAACCTGCTGTACACGGCGGTGACCCGGGCCCGGCATATGGTCTACATCCTGGGCCGGCAAAGCTGCATCCAGCAGATGGTGCGCAACAACCAGGTGAAGCGCCGCTATAGCGGCCTAGCCCGGTTCCTGTGCCGGCAAAAGGAGCTGCTGCCATGAGCATCCGCTCCCTATTTCTGGACGCCCTCTATCCCCGGCGGCTGACCTGCGACCTGTGCGGCCGGGAGACCCGCCTGGCCCCGTCCGGGCCGGGCGCATACTTTTGCCCAGACTGCCTATCCGCCCTAGAGCCCATTCCCGAAACCCCCATGGCCTTTGGCTATCTGGACGGGGTGCAGGCCGGGCTGCTCTATAACGACGCGGCTGCCCAGCTGATCCATGCCTTCAAGTATGCCGGGGCAAAATACCTGGCGGAATCCCTATGCACCTTCCTGCCCAGGCCGCCGGCGGCGGATTGGATCATTCCGGTGCCGCTGCACCCCTTTCGCCGCAGGCAGCGGGGCTATAACCAAAGCCAGCTTTTGGCCCAGCGGCTATCCCGGGAAACGGGCATCCCCATGCAAACCAAGGCATTGACCCGCATCCGTAACACCCCCAGCCAGGCCCAACGCACCCATGCGGAGCGGCCGGGCAATGTGCGGGACGCCTTCCTGGCGGGCCGGGGGCTGCAAGGCAGCCATATCCTGCTGGTGGACGACGTGATTACCACCGGCTCCACCCTGGACGCCTGCGCCTTGGCGCTGCGCATGGCCGGGGCGGCAGGCGTGTGGGCGGTAACGGTGTGTACGGCAGGGGAGGATTTGGAAAATCAATACCATATACGCAACAGTTAGAAGGGAGTATTACGGAATGAAAAAAACCATATGGATGGGCTGCATCGCGTTGATGTTGGGGACACTTTTGCTGCTGGGCGGTTGCAGTAGCGCCGCCACCACAACCCAGGAGAGTAAATCCCCCTATCAGCAAGGGCTGGAGCTGATCGCCCTGATGGAGGAAATGGTAAATAGCGAAGCCTATATGCAGACCTATTCCCAGAGCTTGGATATACAGCAGATCCTGGAGCCTGTTCGCGCAGGGGACTATGGACAGCCCCAGGCCGTGTATCGGATCACCCTTTCTCAGGCGGGGATCCAAAGCCTATCCCAGGCTGTGGGCATGGACAGCATGTCCGATAAGCTGCGCAGCTATATGGAGGAGCGGATCCAGGCTGCCATCGCCACGGAGATCAACGCGGCGGGGGGCGCCATGCTCCTGGCCGCCTCCAGCATCTGTACGGCCAGCAAAACCTTTGTATGCCAGGAGCTGACCGAGAACGCCATATATCTATACACCTATGGGGACGGGGCCCCCGCTGCGGTCTCCTTTCTCCGGGGGGAGGACGGGAGCGTGTCCGCCACCGCCAGCTTCCTGCTAGATGAAAGTTTCCCGGCGGATGACCCGGAAGCCCTGGAAGCCTATTTCCAAGAGGTAGGCGCCCAGGTGGAAGCGCTGACGGAGCCGGCATAGCGCCGGCGGGACAGCCATCAAACGGATCGCGCAGGAGCCGCCCCAAAAGGGGCGGCTCTCAGGCTGTCGAAAAAGTGGCTTGCGCCACTTTTTCGAGGTGTTCATAGCTCCCTTGCGCCTACGGCGCGGCCAGGG
>UQRU01000105.1 GCA_900543475.1 uncultured Eubacteriales bacterium | reverse complement strand
ACGCCGGCGACCCCGGGGAAGGGGGGAAGCCCGACGCGGCCCAGGGGGGCGGCGGCGTTTGGCGGCGGGGCGGCCCAATAAGCCGCCCCGCCTGCCAAACAAAAAGCGGGAGCCGGAGGCAGCGCCTCCGGTTCCCGCTTTTCCGGGCGCTTCGCGCCCTGCCGCCGCCCCCCCTGGGCCCTGGAAGCTCCCCAAAGGCCAAATGACCGCGCTGTTCCGCCCCATGCCCCGCCGGCAGGAACGGAGCGCAGGAAAAGGGACGGGATTCTAAAGCCGTTTGTGAATAATTTTTAAGGTTTTATGTAGGCCCTTTCGGGAAAAAGGGGCAGATGCTATAATGAAAATAAGGAAAAAAATGACAGCGGGCAACCTATTGGGGGCGCCTGCTTGGAGGCGGATACAAATGATGAAAAAGCACCGGCTAATTTCCATCCTGGCCCTGCTGCTAGCCATGCAGTTTTTGCTCATGCCCATGCAGGCAATGGCGCAAGGGGCGGCTGGCAGCGGCGAGGGGGCCCAGGAGGATTCGGCCCCCACCCCGGATACTGTGCCCCAGGGCACGGAGCCTACCCCAGGCGACCCAACGGGAGGCGAAACGCCTACCGGCACCCCTGATACAGGGAATACCCCGGACCCAGGCGGCACCCTGGAGCCGGGCGGCACCCCGGAAGGGCCGGCCACCCCTACCCCCACGCCGGATTCTTTGCCCAGCGCTACCCCCAGCATGACGCCGGGTCAAAGCCCTACCCCGTCTCCCGAGTTGACCCCGACCCCGGTTCTTACCCCAACGCCTATTCCATCTCCCACTCCTACGCCGGTACCGGGCGTAAAGTTGTCGGGGGAGGATGTGCAGCTGATTTTGGGGAGGGAATTTGATCCTATGCAAGGGATCGCCGCAGTGGATGAGTTGGGGAACCCGGTGGCAGTAAAGCTGGTGGACGACGGCGGGTTCAACGGCCGCCAGGTGGGCGACTATACCCTGCGGTATCAAGCGGTGCATCCGGTAACCGGGCAGGTATATACCTTGACCCGGGTGGTGCATGTGTACAAAAGCCCGGATCAGGAAAAATACAAGGTCACCATCATGGCCGGGGAACTGGTGCTGAAGGTGGGCGGGGAATACGACCTGCTCAAGGACGTCAAGGCCGTGGATGAGAATGGGGATACCGTGGAATACGGCGTATATGACCGTTCGGGGTTTATGGTAAACCGGGCGGGCACCTATACGGTGGTCATCGGGGCCATCCACCCGGTGACCGGGGAATTATTTACCCAGGAACGCACGGTGCGGGTGCTTACCGAGGAGGAATACAAGGACTGGGAGCGGGCCCAACGCCGGCTCAGCGGGGACAGCAACGAGCGTTATGCCCGGTATCTTCAGTATCGGAACGAGATCTATGAAAAGCTGCAAGTGCAGATGATGGACCTTACCAGCCAATTGCAGGCCCGGATCCACATGCTGCAAACCGTGTTTCCGGACATGACCCTGGAGCTGGTGGCCTATACCCCCAACCTGGTGGACGATAGCGGCATGGATGCCGCCATGGCGGAAGCGGATGCGGCGGAGGCTTATTATTACCCGGTGGGGGAGCAGGATTATACCCCCATGCAGAGCTTGCACATCAGCAATTGGTCGGATATTCTGGCGGTATTCGTGGCCTCGGAGAGCTTGGATGTGGCCCAGCCCCTGGATCTGATGAACCTGCGGAAGATCGACCTTGCCGGGTTGGCGTATGTATTTTGGGATATGAACCAGCTTACCTACCATCAGGAGGGGGATATCCTCCGGGTGATGCTAACGCCTCGGTCCGCCAGCGAAATGGCCCGGCATTACGGCTGGGACGCGGACCGGGAAATGGTGCTGGAAGAGCTGATGCAGCCGGAATTTCTCAAGGTATTTGCCTCCCTGACCGGAGATACCAGCTTTGACGACATGAGCGAGGAGGAAGCCCAGGCCATTCGGGATTCCCTGCCGGAAGGGCTGGATGTGCAGCGGGAAGCCATCGTCATGACCGCCAGCTCCCTGGTGGGGAAGGTGAGCTATTTCTGGGGCGGCAAATATAATGAAATGGGCTGGAATCCCTTATGGGGCATTCCCCGGCGGGTCACCAGCGAGGGCAGCGTCACCACCGGCAAGGTGCGCAACTACGGCTTGGATTGCAGCGGGTTTGTGGCCTGGACCTTTATCAACGCCATCGGAGACCCGGCGGTATTGGAGGCCATCGGCAACGGCAGCGCCAACCAGTGGGCCCGCTCCACCTCCCTGGGTTGGGACGAGGCCCAGCCCGGCGACCTGGCCTTCCGGGCCAAGCCTAGCAGCGTGGACATCAACCATGTGGGCATTGTGCTCAACAAGACCCAGGATGGCCAGTACATGATCGTGCATTGTTCATCCAAAGAAAACGGCGTGGTGGTCACGGAGGCCTGGTCCAGCGGGTTCCGCTATTTCCGCCGTCCCGCCCTATATCAGGAGGAGGTGGACGCCCAATGAAAACGCGTGTCCTGTTTTCCCTGCTGCTGGCAAGCCTATTGCTCTTTGCCGGCCTCCCTGCCCTGGCCTTGGACGCGGAACCTGCGCCGGATTCCGTAGTCAGCCCGGGGGATACCATTGCCTATACCTATGTGCTGCCGGCGGATATGACCAATTGCGTATTGCGGTTTTCCCTATCCAGCGGCGTTTCCCTCCAGCCGGACAGCGTGCAGGTGAAAGCCAGCGGCCCCTACGAGGTGATCTACGGCAGCGATGGCTGCGTGATCATGGCGGACGCCCTGGACAAGGGGGATACCCTGGTGTTCGTTGCCCAGGTGGGGGAGGAAGCCGTGGAGGTTTGGGCCAAGCTGGTGGCGGCGGATGGCAGCATCCAGGAAGCGGATGGCTACGCCGCCCATACCCTGGCTCTGGAGGCGCCGGGGGATACCCAGCAAACCCAGGCGCAGCAGCCTGCCGCTGCCAGCTCCCAGCCCTCTGCCAGCCCGGCTACCGGCATCCCCGGCTATGTCTACTTGATTCTGCTGCTCCTGGTGTGCGCCGTGCTGGCGGGCCTATGCTATAAGCGGGGCATTTTCCCCTTCCGGCGGGCCGCTGCCCAGCCCCCCGCCTCCCCTGCCGGGCCTGCGGACCCCTCCGCCCCCGCTGCGGACGACGGCCAAGAGACCACCCGGGAGGCGTGACCCATCCCCCAGGCCGGCGAACCTCCCGCCTTTTTGGCGTGGGCGGTTGCCCAAGGGGCCCGGGGGGGGCGGCGGCTGGGCGCTTCGCGCCCTGAAACGCGGGGGGCCGGGGGCCAAAGGCCCCGGGCCTCGCGCTTTTTGTTTGGCAGGTCCGGGGGCCCTGGGGGCCCCCGGACCGCCAAACGCCGCCGCCCCCCCCGGCGCCCCGGCCGGCCTCCTCCCACAGGTATGCTTCCCTTCGTAAATGCCTATCCTTTTCCTATCCGTATTCCCTTCGGCTTGCCGTTTCCAAAACGCCCCCAGCATCCCATGTAAAGGCGGTGATCCCATGCCCCTCCGGCTCCTTCCCCTGCTGCTGGCCCTGCTGGCCTTGTGGGGCTGCGCGCCCCAGTCCATGCCTGCGCCTTCGGCCGTCCCTACGCCTACCGCAGCCCAGGCCCTATCCAGCCCTTCCCCATCCCCCGCCGGCATCCCCATGCCCACGCCGGCCCGCACAAGCGCGCCGCGCCCGGAACCCATTTCCCCCTTGGGCGCAGTCTTTGACGAAACCTATATCCCCATAGCCGTCCACTACACCGGCCGGGACGATGGGCTGTTCCAGGCGATTTACCAAGCGCTGGAAGCCAACCGGGGGCGAGAGCTGGAGCAGGCCATTTCGTTTTTTCCCCAATATTTGCCCCCCGGCCAGCAGGCCCAGTTGGATTTTCTGCGGGGCGACTATTCCGATCTTTATTTTGAGGCCATCGCTTCCGCCGCCCAACCTGAAATCACCCAGGCGGTTCTCTCGGAGCAAGGGATGGCCTATATCCGTTTAGACCTGTCCTTTGATTCCATGTATCTGCTCTTTTACATCGAGGAGAGCGGCGCCTTTCTCCCCGTTGGGGCAAAATATTGCAACGACCGCACCTGGGACGTTTCCTTTGTAAATTATTGCGGCATACCCTTCCTGATACAAACCTACGATGATGCGTATGGCACCGGCCTTCTGGTGGTTCGCACGGACTGGTATATAACCTACAGGCCAACCAGTTGCAGATCTGCTATCGCTCCACCTTGATCAGCGGCGATCAAGCCTGGTCACCCTTGGGCTGGACCCAGTTTCGGGGCGAGCTTTCCGAGCCGACGATCCAGGAGGATGACCTGGGCTTCACCATCGCCATGGAGGCCACCTCTCGCCTATTCCGGGAGATCAGCGATCCGCTTTTCCCAGGAACGGAATACGACTGGACCCGCACGGACCCCATCCAGATCCGTTACGACGCACGGGGCAATATCGCCTATTTCTTGGAAGGGAACGGAAGCTGGGTTGACCAAAGCGCCTCCTCCAGCTATTCTTCCGTCCTGCCTACCCGGCTTTTTCTCAAGCCCTTGCGGGAGGCCGCCGAAAGCCAAGACCCAGGGTCCCTATGGGCCCAGTGGGCGTTAAGCAATTTTGGAGACTGGGAGCAGCTGCTGGCCAACAACGGCATCGAGTATGTAGAACCGGAGGATTAACGCCCCGTGGTTTGGGGCGGCAGGGGCCTGCCTCCTCCCACAGGTATGCTTCCCTTCGTAAATGCCTATCCTTTTCCTATCCGTATTCCCTTCGGCTTGCCGTTCTCAAAACGCCCCCAGCATCCCATGTAAAGGCGGTGATCCCATGCCCCTCCGGCTCCTTCGCCTGCTGCTGGCCCTGCTGGCCTTGTGGGGCTGCGCCCCCCAGTCCGTGCCTGCGCCTTCGGCCGTCCCTACGCCTACCGCAGCCCAGGCCCTATCCAGCCCTTCCCCATCTCCCGCCGGCATCCCCACGCCCACGCCGGCCCGCACAAGCGCGCCGCGCCCAACACCTATTTCTCCTGCGGGCCGTTCCCTTTCTTATTCCTATACCCCGATTACCGCCAGCTACACCGGCCGGGACGATGGGCTGTTCCAGGCGATTTACCAAGCGCTGGAAGCCAACCGGGGGCGAGAGCTGGAGCAGGCCATTTCGTTTTTTCCCCAATATTTGCCCCCCGGCCAGCAGGCACAGGTAGCGCTACAGCCTGACGACTACGCAAAAAAAGACATCGCCAGTATCTTTTCTTCGGAACACCTGCAGCTCACCCAATCCATCCTGTATGACGTAGGGATTGCCTACATCCGGCTTCAAAGTTTATCCGAGTTTTTGCTGCTGCTTTTCCGCATTGAGGCGGACGGCGCTATTATGCCGGTGGGCATTCAATATTGTTTTTTCCGTACCTGGGACGTTTCCTTTGTAAATTATTGCGGCATTCCCTTCCTGGTACGCACCTACGATGACATCTATGGCACCGGCGTAGGGGTGGAAGCCACAGACTGGCTAAATCTACGCACTGGCTCCATCCCCTTATGCTATTCGCCCAGAACATTGGAGATGAGCAGCTGGTCGCCTATGGGGTGGTGGGATTTTCAGGGCGCGCTTTCCGAGGCTACGATCCAGGAGGATGATCTGGGGTTCACCATCACCATGGAGGCCACCTCCCGCCTATTCCGCATGATCGACATGGAAAGCCCGCAGTTTGCAGGGACGAAATACGACTGGACCCGCACGGACCCCATCCAGATCCGTTATGACGCCCAAACCAATACCGCCTATTTCCTGGAGGGGAAGGGCAGCTGGGTCGACCGGCGCTCCGGCGCCTGTTCTTTCCCCCATAGCATCTATTTCCAGCCCTTTCAAGACCAGCTAAAAACGGCCGCCGAAAGCCAAGACCCAGGGGCCCTTTGGGCCCAGTGGGTGTTGGCGACAGGATCCGAGGACGGTTGGGAAGCTGTCCTAGAAGCCAACGGCATGGAATATGAAAAACCCTAGGATGAAACCCAGGGGGTTGGGGCGGTGGCATGGACCGCCCGGCGCCCCTTAGGCAAGACCGGCCGGTTGGCGTTCCCGGCGGGTTTCTGCTACAATGGAGCTATCCTAGGAGGTGAACCCTGTGGAGACCAGCGAACAATACCCGATGGATCTTGCCTGTTTCTTTCAAGACCGGCCAAAAGAAGCCGCCCTATACGCCGCCCTGTACAAGGCCATGGACGCGGCGTTTCCCCAAGCCCAGGTCAAGATACAAAAGACCCAGATCAGCTTTTATCAGCGGCACCTGTTTGCCGCCGTATCCCTGCCCATCCGCAGGCGAAAGGACTGGCCGGCCCATTGCATCGTTCTGACCCTGGGCCTGCCCGCTCCGTTGGATTCCCCCCGGATCGCCATGGCGGTAGAGCCCTATCCCGGCCGTTGGACCCATCACATCCTCATCGACGCTCCGGATCAAATCGACGCCCAGCTTCTCGCCTGGCTCCAGGAGGCCTGCGCCTTTGCCCTGGCCAAGCGCCCCAGGCGCGCCTGAGCTACGTTTCATTTCCCCCCCTTGCCATCCGTTTAATTATGTGGTATATTTTTATCATAGAGTGCGAAATATACCATATCAGGAGGTTGTTTATGAAGCGAAAGGGCAGCTTATATGGTTGGATGGGCTGTTTGTCCCTGCTGGGGCTGATCGGGATCTTCAGCGAGGAAAAGCTGTTTTTGACCTTTTTCGCCTTTGCGGTGGATTTTGAATACTTCTTTATGCGTTCCGATGAGATGCTGGAGGAATATATGAACCGCTCGGCAGCGCGGGCCTTTTATTGGGGGATGCTGACCGCCGGGCTGGCGGCTTTGGCCGGGTTTTTCCTGGGCCGGGTGGGGGCCAGGCAGGCGCTTGTCGCTGGGCTTTCGGCCGGCTGGGGGGTGGCAGTGGCGGTCTATGCCCTGTCCACAGCCTATTATGGATGCAAGGAAAGGTGGGGCCTCGCCCATGATCACGAATAGGATCCGGGAATACCGGGCCAGATATCACATGAAGCAAGAGGCGTTGGCTCAGGCCGTAGGGGTGCGGCGGGAGACCATCGGCAACCTGGAAAAAGGCCGGTACAATCCTTCCCTGGCGCTGGCCTGGAACATCGCCAAGGTGTTTGGCGTATCCATCGAGGATGTGTTTACCGTGGAAGGCCCGGTGTCCCTTTCCGGGCCGGACGGACCTTCCCCTTGAGAAAGCGAATGGCCGCAAAGCATACTTTGCGGCCAACAGCCTGTCGAAAAACCTCTGGCGAATGGAAGATCGCGGCCCTTTTAGGCTTTAATCGGATTTGGCGACATGCGCGTCAAATCCGCAAAAAGCCTTGCGTAGCAAGGGTTTCCTTGCATAGCTCCCTGG
>UQRU01000104.1 GCA_900543475.1 uncultured Eubacteriales bacterium | reverse complement strand
ACGTCGCACAGCGGCGGGATGGCAGCGCCGCCGCCGTAGCGGCGCGCGGATTGCGCGGGCACCACCGCCTTTTTGGCCACGAGATGCTCAAAGACGGAATTGGCCGTCGAGAGCGTCACGCCGAAGGTCTCGTAATAGGCCTTGCAGAAGGCCGTCTGCGAAAAGCTCTCCCCCATGGAGAGCACAAAGGCCTTGTCGGCGACGGCGACGCTGCGGTCGGTGTTGTTTTTGGCGGATTGCTTTTTCGGTTGTTTATCGGGTACTGATTTTTGCATTTGGGATCCTACGGTGCTCTCGGAGCAGAAAAAACGTCGTTTGTCCGGGCCGCCTTGACACGGTCGGCGGCCAATCAATCGCATCATAGCCTATGTACGCCGGGCCTCGAGCCGCGCCCGCCCCGCATCTGCTGCCGGGCCGCGGCGCGAGGAAGCACTATACGCCCCCCGCCGGGCCCGGGCTGCCCGCCCAAGAAACGACAAGGATTGCGGCTTTCTCAACCTCGCCTGCATAAACGGCAAAAAACCAGATTCTTCTTGTTTTTGAACACATTGTAAATTCTCCCAAAGCCTATGCATGGGAGATTTTTCTATGTTAGAATGAAAGGGAATATGAAGGAGCGATCCATGCGGAAACGAAATGCGGAATTTTTCCTCGCTATGGCCCAGGGGGCCATCATCGGCGCAGCCGGGATCATTCCCGGCGCCAGCGGCGGTGTATTGGCGGTTTCCATGGGGATTTACCGATCCATTGTGAACGCGGTCCTCTCCCTGCTGAAGGACTTTCGGAAGAATTTCCTATATCTGTTACCCTTTGGCTTAGGGGGCGTGGCGGGGATATTGCTTACTGCCCGGGGCCTGGCTTTTTTGTTGGCCAACTATCGGGGCGCCCTGATGTACGCCCTGATGGGCATGGTGTTGGGAGGCGTGCCGGACCTGATCCGGGACGCCAATACCGGCGGCTTTCATAAGCGGTATCTTGCGGGCACCCTATTGGGGCTATTGCTGGCGGTTTCTTTGGCCTCGTTGGATAATGCTGTTACCGGTGGCGGGGATTGGCCTTTTACGCCGGCTACCATGGTCATGGCCGGGGCCATCTTGGCCATCGGCATCGTGATCCCCGGGGTGAGCACCTCCTTTGTGCTGATGTTTATGGGGTTATATGACCCCTTGTTGGCCGCCCTAAACCGGCTGGATATCCCGGTGCTGTTCTATATGGGCCTGGGCCTAGGGGCAGCGGGCATCCTGCTGCTGTTGTTTGTCCGGCGCATGTTCAACCGGCACAAGGCCTATTCCTATTACTGCGTATTGGGGTTCCTATTGGGTACGGTGGTCCTGATCTTCCCAGGCTTCTGGCCCTTCCCCACCCAGCTGTGGTATTTCATGCTGTTTGCCGCCGGCGGGGCCGTCACCCTCATGATGGGCCGCTTGTCCCGGCGTGGATAATTGCCGTCCTGGCTACTTATAAAAGGAGGACTTCCATGAAAAAACGTCTGCTCGCTTGCTTGCTATGCTGCTGCTTCCTGCTGTGCTGCCTGCCCGCCGTGGCCTCCGCCACCGTGCTGCCCGGCATGACCAGCAAAGTGGATTACGACAACACGGACCCCAACCGCTATACCATTGAGATCGACCTGGTGAACCAGGTGATCTCCGTGTGGGAAAACGCGTCCGGGGCCATTGTGCTGCAAAGCCTTTGTACCACCGGCGATGAGGAAAACCCCACCGGCAGCGGCACCTTTAAGCTGGGGGATCTAAAGGAACGGTTCGGCTATTTTGTAGCCTATGGCCAATACGCCCAATATTGGACCCAGGTGGTGCGGGGCATTTATATCCATTCCGTGATGTATGATACCAAGGACCTGTCCTCCATGAGCCGTTCCGCCTACCGGAACCTGGGCAAGAACGTATCCCATGGCTGCGTGCGGGTGCTGCCCCACATCGCCCAGTGGATCTATTACAATTGCCCGCCGGGCACCACCTGCAAGGTGGTGAAGAACAAGCCGGCGGATCCGGCCCTGGTGAGCAGCCTCAAGTCCCAGATCCCGGATTACAGCGACTACGTCCAGCCCTCGGATGACAAGGAAGCGCCGGTGGAAGTGCCCGCCACGGTCCTGTTTGACGGGGTGCCCCTGCGCACCGGCTTTTCCAACAGCCGGGATGAGACCATTGCCACCCTCAGCGCCGGCGACCATCTGATGCTATTGCAGATCGGCGAGGAATGGTGCAAGGTACGCACCATGGCCGGCAAGCTGGGATATGTAAAATCCGCCTATCTGCTTTGCGATCCGGATCACGTATCCCTTTCCACAGTCTATACCGCCAGCAGTAAGACCTATGTCTATGCGGACATGGATACGGGCAGCGAACGCCTTGCCACCATTCCTGAAGGGGACCAGGCCCTGGTTTACGATAACCCGCAAAAGGGCTGGTGGTACGGGGAATACGCTGGGGTACAAGGGTATCTTCGCACCAAGTATGTAAAGGAAGAGACCTCCTACGCCTTCCCCCAGCTGCCCACCGCCACCGCCACGGTGACCAATCCGGACGGCACCCAGACCACCGTCACCGGCACCCAGGCCTACGTGACCCAGGGCATCGTGGCCAACCTGCGGGCCCTGCCCTCCTCCGGGGCGGAAAGCGCCGTGCTGGCGGAGCTTCAGGGAGGCACCTCGGTGGTCATCCTTTCCACCACAGGGAATTGGTATCAATGCCAGGCCAACGGCATCACCGGTTTCCTGCACAAGGACTGCGTCAGCGCCCAATAGCCCATTCTTTGGCCAGCTACCCTCGCCCCGCTAAGCGCAAGGCTTAGCGGGGCTTTTGTAAACATGCATTTTTTCGTTACAAACCCGCGGGTTTATGCTATAATCAAGGCTGAATATTTTGGTTTCCAGATGGAAAGGAGGCGCGCCATGCTGCGGCGTTGGTTTACTTTTTGTGTTTTGTTGCTGCTGGGCGCGCTGCTTTTGGCCGGCTGCCGACAGGGCCCTGGGGAACTGACCCTGTATGGGGTCCAGACCGGCAAGTCGGATTGCCTGGTGTTTCTCCTGCCCAATGGGGAGACCCTGTTGGTGGATACGGGGTTGAAGGACACCTATGACCAGGTGGCGCAGGTGCTGGAATTGGCGGGGGTCAAGGAGATCCATCATCTGGTCCTGACCCATGGGCATAAGGACCACATCGGCGGCCTGAAAAAGCTGGCCAAGGCCTATGAGATCGGGACCATCTACACCAACGCCTATGACAAGGCCACCTACAACGACAGCGAACGGGAGACCATCGCGGCTTCCTGCGGCCAGTGGGTGCGGGTAAAGGCGGGGGACAGCCTGTCCCTTGGGGGGGTGGAGGCGGAGATCCTGGCGCCCCAGCGGGCCTATTCCGACGAGGAGGACGACAACAACAATTCCCTGGTGGTGCGCCTATCCCACGGGGATGTCCGTTTCCTGCTGATGGGGGACGCCACTTTCCTGATCGAGGAAGCCCTGCTGGACCAGGGGGCGGATGTGGCGGCGGACTTTCTCAAGGCGGGCCGACACGGCAAGGCGGACGCCAACACCCAGGCGTTTTTAGAGGCTGTGTCCCCCCAGGTCGCGCATCTCACCGGCAACCGGGAGGATGATCCGGATTCCCCGGACCCGGGGGTCTTGTCCCGGCTGGAGGCCCTGGGCGTTCAGTCCTATGTCAACCAGGGGGAGCATCTGGCCATCTGCTGGCGTAGCGATGGAGAAAGCCTGACCTCCGGGGAATATATTTACGAATGAGCGGGGGCCGTGGCCCCTTTTGAAAGGAAGGATCGCATATGCTGGGTACGCTGGTCAACGCGGGCGCCATTGTTTTGGGGAGCTTCCTAGGGTTGCTGCTGAAAAAGGGACTGCCGGAAAAGATCACCGATGCCATTATGAAGGGCGTGGCCCTGTGTGTGCTTTACATCGGCTTGGATGGCTGCCTGGAGGGGGATAACGCCCTGATCGCCATCCTGTCCATCGTGCTGGGAGCCCTGGTGGGTACGGCATTGGATCTGGACGGCCGGCTGTGTTCCCTGGGGGATTATATGGAGCGCAAGCTCCAAGCTGGGGGCGGCAGTTTCTCCACGGCCTTTGTCACCGCCAGCCTGCTGTTTTGCGTAGGGGCCATGGCGGTGGTGGGCAGCCTGCAAAGCGGCCTCACCGGCAACCATACCATGCTGTATACCAAATCCATGCTGGACGGCATCTCTTCCGTGGTCTTTGCAGCCACCCTGGGCCCGGGGGTGCTCATGGCCGGGGTGGCGGTGCTGCTGTATCAGGGGGCCATCACCCTGTTGGCCCAGGCCCTGGCCCCGGTGCTCAACGACGCCGTGGTGGCGGAGATGACCTGCGTGGGCAGCCTGCTGATCATCGGCCTGGGGCTGAATATGCTGGGGGTCACCAAGCTGAAGGTAATGAACTATGTGCCCGCTGTGTTCGTGGCCATCGGGGTATGCTATTTGTTCTGATTGCAGCTCCCCTCCCCGCTATAGGAAAACCGCCGGAGCCCTTGTATCTCCGGCTTTTTTTGTGTATACTATAGATTGACAAATAAGGGCGATTCTACGCGAAGGAGGATATAACCGTATGCAATATTCCCGTGAAGTGGAAGAGATGTTTTGCGTAAAAAAAGGCGCAAAACACGATCCGGCCCCCATCCCGGAAGAGGGTAAGTGGGTCAAAGCAAAAGAGATAAAAGACATCAGCGGCTTGACCCATGGCGTGGGCTGGTGCGCACCCCAACAGGGCGCCTGCAAGCTGACCCTCAACATCAAAGAGGGCGTCATCCAGGAAGCCCTGGTGGAGACCCTGGGCTGCTCCGGCATGACCCACAGCGCCGCCATGGCCGCGGAGATCCTGCCCGGCAAGACCATCCTGGAAGCCTTGAATTCCGACCTGGTGTGCGACGCCATCAACACCGCCATGCGGGAGCTGTTTTTGCAGATCGTCTATGGCCGCAGCCAGAGCGCTTTTTCCGAGGACGGCCTGGTGATCGGCGCCGCCATGGAGGACCTGGGCAAGGGCCTGCGCAGCCAGATCGGCACCATGTACGGCACCCTTAAGAAGGGCCCCCGTTACCTGGAGATGGCTGAAGGCTATGTGCTGGGCATCGGCCTGGATGAAGATGGCGAGATCATCGGCTACAAGTTCGTGAACCTGGGCAAGATGATGGACGCCATCAAGAAGGGCGTGGATCCCAAGGAAGCCTACGAGAAGAACATCGGCACCTATGGCCGGTTCAACGAGGCTGCCACCGTTCTCGACCCCCGCAAGCAGTAAGAGGAGGACAAGCCAATGGCAACGTTTGAAGGTTACGAAAGAAGAATCGATAAAATTAACGCCGCCCTGGCCCAGTATGGCATCGAAAGCCTGGAGGCGGCCGACGCCCTGCTCAAGGATAAGGGCATCGACGTGCGCTCCATCGTGCTGGGCATTCAGCCCATCGCCTTTGAAAACGCGGTTTGGGCCTATACCCTGGGCGCAGCCATCGCCGTGAAGAAGGGCGTCAAGACCGCCGCCGACGCCGCCGAGGCCATCGGCGAGGGCCTGCAGGCCTTCTGCATTCCCGGCTCCGTGGCGGATCAGCGCCAGGTGGGCCTGGGCCACGGCAACCTGGGCGCCATGCTCCTAAGGGAGGAGACCGCCTGCTTCGCCTTCCTGGCCGGCCATGAGAGCTTTGCCGCCGCCGAAGGCGCCATCGGCATCGCCCGCACCGCCAACAAGGTGCGCAAGCAGCCCCTCCAGGTCATCCTCAACGGCCTGGGCAAGGACGCCGCCTATATCATCAGCCGGATCAACGGCTTCACCTACTGCGAGACCGAGTACAACCAGTTCACCGGCGAGCTCACCGTTACCAGCACCAAGGCCTTTAGCAACGGCGAGCGGGCCAACGTGCGCTGCTACGGCGCGGACGATGTGAACGAGGGCGTGGCCATCATGCGCTACGAAAACGTGGACGTTTCCATCACCGGCAACTCCACCAACCCCACCCGGTTCCAGCATCCCGTGGCCGGCACCTATAAAAAATGGTGCAACGAAAACGGCAAGAAGTATTTCTCCGTGGCCTCCGGCGGCGGCACCGGCCGTACCCTGCATCCCGATAACATGGCCGCCGGCCCCGCCTCCTACGGCATGACCGACACCATGGGCCGTATGCATTCCGACGCCCAGTTCGCCGGCTCCTCCTCCGTGCCTGCCCATGTGGAAATGATGGGCTTGATCGGCATGGGCAATAACCCCATGGTGGGCGCCACCGTGGCGGTAGCCGTGGCCGTCTCCCAGGCCAAGTAAGCTTTCATACAAAGGGGGCTTCGCCCCTGCGTTTGCGGGCTTCCCGGGATTTCCTGTGAAGCCCGCTTCACGTATAGCCTTACAAAGCGAGGCGCGCATGATCCCCTGTATTTCCTATCTGTTTTCCCTGCTGTCCCTGTTCCTGGTGGCGGACGCCCTGTTCCTGGACGGGCTATGCTTCCTGTCTCTCCCCTTTCTCACCGCCCCCCTATCCGCCCTTTGCGGCTTCCTGGTTGCAGCGGTGTGGTACCTGGACATCAAGAACCGGGAACGGGCCAAGAAAAAGCGGAAAAAAGCCATGTTTGCCATGGTGGTATCCCTCAGCTGCTGCGTTTGCAGCCTATTGTTTCTATTGGCCCGGATGTTTCTATAAGCATCTAGGATAAAGCCATTCTTCATGGAGGTCGCGATGCCCATACGAATCATTGCTTATACCTTGCTGTGCTTGCTCCTTTTTTCCGCCTGCGCCGCCCCTGCCCCGGCGTCCAAGGTGGAAACCGTTTCTGTGGACGGGGCGACCCTGACCGTTACCTTTGATCCCGGCACCCTTTCCGCCGGCGTCATCCAGACGGAACACGGCCAGTATACCTTCCGATACGAATCCCCGGAGACCATCGTCATCCAGTATCCAGACGGCTATGTGTACGAGCAGACCAACATCAGCGGCGGCATCGCCACCCCTGCGGACTACGATGGGGCGGAGCGGAGCGCCAAGGGCTATTTGGATGGGTTTTCCCTGGTTTGGGGCATAGAGGGCGCTGCGGACCAGGCCCGGAACACCCGGAGCGGGGGCGGCCCCTCCCCCTTCTTGGCCCTCCTGCTACTGGGCCTGGGGGCCTGGAACCTATTTGCCCCGAAAAGCGCCTGGTGGCTGGCCCGGGGTTGGTGGTACAAGAACGCGGAGCCCTCGGATCTGGCCATTGCGGCTTACCGGATCGGCGGCGTTTGCCTTCTGATCGCCGGCGTCATCTGCGCTATTGCCGCCCTGTAAGCGCTGGAAATTTAAAAGGCCCCATGGTGGTTCCATGGGGCCTTTGGCTGTCGAAAAAGTGGCTTGCGCCACTTTTTCGAGGTGTTCATAGCTCCCTTGCGCCTACGGCGCGGCCA
>UQRU01000103.1 GCA_900543475.1 uncultured Eubacteriales bacterium | reverse complement strand
ACAAAGGGACAGGCAGAGCCTGTCCCTTTGGTTTGGCGGCCGGGGGCGGCGCCCCCGGCCGCCAAACGCCGCCGCCCCCCTGGGGGTCCCGGCGCTGCGCAGCCGCAGGGAAGGGCCGCCCCAGAGGGGGATGCGGGGGCATTAAAGCCCCAGGTAAGCCAATACCTTTTGGTCGGCCTTGGCGCTCAGGGCCTTTTCGTCTAAGGTAGCCAGGCGGCCATTGCGCACGGTGATCCGGCCCTGCACCAGGGTGGCGTCCACCGGCCCCTTCAGGCCTACGGTGCATAGGACGTTTTGGGGATCTAGGCAGGCGCCGGTCAGCTCCAGCCGCCGGCTGTCCACCAGGAATAGGTCTGCGCAGCAGCCGGGGGTTAGCTGGCCAATATCCTGGCGCCCCAGGAGCCGGGCGCTGCCTCGGGTGGCCATTTTTAGAATGTCATAGCCGGTGGGGGCCTGCTCGCCGCTGGTGAGCCGGTGTAGGAGATAACATACCCGCATTTCCTCCAGCAGGTTGCTGCCGTCGTTGCTGGCGCTGCCGTCCACCGCCAGGCCCACGGGAACGCCTAGGCGCAGCATCTCCGGGACCCGGGCCACGCCGCTGGACAGCTTCATATTGGAGATGGGGCAATGGGCTACGCCGGTGCCTGTACGGGCCAGTTCCTGGAGCTCCTGGGTGTTGAAATGGATGCCGTGGGCATACCATACGTCCGGCCCCACCCATCCTAGGGATTCCATGTAGGCATAGGGCCGCATACCGAATTTTTCCAGTGTAAAGGCTTCCTCGTCCTTGGTTTCGCAAAGGTGGGTATGGAGGCGAACCCCATAGGCCCGGGCCAGGAGGGCGCTTTGCCGCAGCAGCTCCCCGCTGACGGAAAAGGGGGAGCAGGGGGCTAAGACGATGTCGGTCATGGCGCCCGGCGCCGGATGATGGTAGGTTTCAATGAGCCGCTGGCTGTCCTTGAGGATGGCGTCGATGGTCTGCACCACGCTGTCCGGGGGCAGGCCTCCGTCCTTTTTGGAAAGGTCCATGCTGCCCCGGCTCATTACCATACGGATGCCCAGCTGGGCGGCGGCTTCCGCCTGGGCGCCGATCAGGTCGCCGGCGTCCTGGGGGAAAACATAGTGGTGGTCAAAGCAGGTGGTACAGCCGTTTTTCATCAGCTCCGCCATGCCGGTGAGGGAGGAAAGGCGGACCGCTTCCTGATCCAAGCCTTTCCAGATCTCGTACAGGGTGCGGAGCCAGTCAAACAGCTCCATGCCCTGGACCTGGGGCAGGTTGCGGGAAAAAACTTGGTATAGGTGGTGGTGGGTATTTACCAGGCCGGGATAGCATAGCATGTGGCTGCCGTCCAGCACATCGTCGGCTTGGTGGGGGAGGGCGGGGCCAATGGCCTGGATGAAACCATCCTGGCAGAAGAGATCGGCGTTTTCATAGACCCGATCCCCGTCGTCACAGGTGACGATGGCGCGGCAATTGCGAATGAGCAGGGTGGACATGGGGATACCTCCTTTTGGATGCAAACTGGATGGGATGAAAGAAAAAAGAGCACCCAAAGGATGCTCATAGTGGGATCGAAGGCGATCCCGTAGAAACTCCCGGGCCATTCTCCCAGGATTATATGGCATATTCAGTATACCATAGGAAGGTGGGAAACACAACCTTACCAGGGACGGCGGCCGCAGACAAAATGCTCCCGCCAATAGCTGGTGTCAAAGGAACGCTTGACCACTTCGCCATTGCTGCTGGAGGCGTCGATCATCCGGCTGCTGGAGATAACGATGCCCACATGGCCTACCTTGGAGAAGGCGTTGTTGTAGAAGAATACCAGGTCGCCTTTTTTCAGGTCGTCCATATCCTCGATCTTCTCCCAGTCGTCTACCTGGGAGTAGCCGGCAGCGGTGAGGCGGCGGCGGTTGCTGCCCGCCTCCTTGAGGCAATAGTACACCAGGCCGCTGCAATCAAAGGTATCCGGCCCCGTATCGCCCAGGATATAGGAACAACCCAGCTTAGACTCCGCCACTTCGATCATTTCGGCGATGTTGGCCTTGGTGCGGGCTTCCTGTTCCTTGGAGGCGCTTTCTCGGGCATCGGGGGAGAAGAGCAGCTCATAGGTATGGATCCCTGCCAGGCCATCGGGGGCCAAGCCGTTACGGTCTTGAAATTCCCGGATGGCAGCGATGGTCTTTTCCCCATAGTAACCGGTGATGTCGTTCATGTAGCCCATATCTTTCAGCTGGAGCTGCATGTTTTCAATATCGTTGCCCTCCATCCCTTCCATTACCACATATTTGGGCGCATTGTCGCTATAGAGCAGGGATAGGGTTTGTTCTCCGGCCCAACCATCCTGATCCAATTGGATGCCCAGATCCTCGGTAAAGTTGACCTGCCGCTGAAATAGGCGTACAGCCGCCTCTGTTGCGGGGCCAAATAGGTTGGTAGGCTCGTCCACTTCCATATACCCAAGATCCATCAGCCGTTGTTGTAGGGCAGGCACCTTGTCGCTTTCCACCCCCCGGTGCAAAATGGGTTCGGGGGTGGGGGAAGGGGTGGGCGCCGGGGAGGGAGAAGGGGTCAGCTCGATGGTGACCAATCCATCGGCAGAGCCGGCGTCGGGCATGGCCATGGCCCTGCTAACGATTGCGGGTTGAGAATCCTTGCCGCCAAAGAAAACCAAGCAACAAACAACAATGGCCACCGCGCCGGCGGTACCGCCCAATATCGCTGCCTTTACGCCGGTAGAAGCCCGGCGGAAGCCATCGGCAAAGGGAGAGAAGAAATCGCCCAGCCGGCGAAAAAACAGCTGGATCCGCCGTTTGGACCCACGGCTGCGCTTGCGGGGATGAAACATGAAACCTCCTGGATGCACGTCCCGCAAAGGGGACGTGGCGATCGCCGCCAAAACAATCAGCCTCGTTTCCCGTACACGCCCATATGGGAGAATGCAGGAAGGCGCAAACAGACTGCATGGGATGATCGCAAAGAAATTGCAGCATGAAATTCTACCATACTTGCGATACTATTTTAACGGGTTTTGCTTGCATTTTCAACGAAAAAACCATAGTTGTCAGAGTTTATTTACATTCGGCGGAAGATATATCCTTATATGGGGAAGGGCGACGGCCAAAAAAATCTTTGGGTGCGCAAACAATTCGGTTGAATTTGAAAAATATCTTGTGCAAGATGTAGAAATGCGCGATAATATTGCTGTATTTCGTATAGTGCCCGGGGAACGGACCGGGAAGAATAACAAAAACGAAAGGGGCTGGTTCCTATGCAGCAGCTAAAGGAGCGAATTGTACGGGAAGGGAAAGTATTACCGGGCAACATCATTAAGGTCGACGGATTTTTGAACCATAGGGTGGATACCCTTTTGATGCGGGATATTGCAGATGAATTTGCAAAGCATTTTGACGTAAGCAAGATCACCCTGGTGTTGACAGCGGAAGCCAGCGGGATCGCATTAGCGACGGTATGTGCGGAGCGGTATGGGGTACCCATGGTGTTTGCCAAGAAGGCCAAGAGCGACAACATCGAAGGCGGCCTGTTCCGCAGCGATATTTTCTCCTACACCTACAAGAAGCAGGTCACCCAATTGGTGTCCAAGGAATGGCTGCATAAGGAAGATAAAGTACTGATCGTAGATGATTTTCTAGCCAATGGGGAAGCCTTGCGGGGCCTGTGCGAGATCGTAGAGCAGGCGGGCGCAGAGCTGGTAGGCATTGGCGTCGCCATAGAAAAAGGATTCCAGGGAGGCGGCGACCGGCTGCGGCAAGCAGGCTACGACCTAAAATCCCTGGCTGTGATCGAACAAGCGGATGAAAACGGCATCGTATTTCGGGATGATGTAGAGGACGAAGCCGAATAAGGGGTGCGCCCGCAAAGCGGTTCTGTTATCGTCCGGAGGGAAGAGGAGGGGCAGAGCGGGCTCCTCCCTTTTCATTTTGGCTGCAACCATAAAAGGGAATGGCAACCGTGCAATAGGCGATGGGCAGGCCACGAAGCAAAAGAAGACATGGCGGGCAAAAAGCCCCCTTGGAAAAATCATGAAGAAAAGCATCGAGGAGGGAAAAGAAATGCAGAATAAAAACAAGCGGCCAGAGAATATGGAAAGGCTGACGACCCCTGCCCAAGCGGAAGCCTTTATTCAGCAACAGGTACAAGAGATCCAAGAGACCGTAGGGGATCAAAAGGTATTATTGGCATTGTCCGGCGGGGTAGATTCCTCCGTGGTGGCGGCGCTGTTGATCCGGGCCATTGGCAAGCAGCTGGTGTGCGTGCATGTAAACCACGGCTTGCTGCGCAAGGGCGAGCCGGAGCAGGTGATCCGGGTATTCCGGGATCAGATGGACGCCAATTTGATCTATGTGGACGCGGTGGACCGGTTCCTGGACAAGCTGGCAGGGGTAAGCGAGCCGGAGCAAAAGCGGAAGATCATCGGCGCGGAGTTTATCCGGGTGTTCGAGGAGGAGGCCCGCAAGCTGGAGGGGATTCGTTTCCTGGCCCAGGGTACCATCTATCCGGATATTTTGGAGAGCGGTCCGGTCAAGGCCCATCACAATGTGGGCGGCTTGCCGACGGATCTGCAATTCGACCTGGTGGAGCCGGTACGGCTGCTGTTTAAGGATGAGGTGCGGGTGGTAGGCAAGGCCCTAGGCCTGCCGGATTCCATGGTTTACCGGCAACCCTTCCCGGGCCCTGGCCTGGGGGTGCGTTGCCTGGGCGCCATTACCCGGGACCGGCTGGAAGCGGTGCGGGAATCCGACGCCATCCTGCGGGAGGAATTTGAAAAGAACGGCTTACAGGATAAGGTTTGGCAATATTTCACCGTGGTGCCGGATTTCAAGTCCGTGGGCATCCGGGACAATGCCCGTACCTTTGAATATCCGGTGATCCTGCGGGCAGTGAACACGGTGGATGCCATGACCGCCACGGTGGCGGACATCCCCTTTGCCTTGCTGGAGCATATCACCCAGCGGATCACCGCCGAGGTGAAAGGCGTGAACCGGGTGCTGTACGATTTGACGCCGAAGCCCAGTGGCACCATAGAATGGGAGTAAGGGATAAGAATAGACAGTAAAGAGGGAATATGGAACGGATCGTCGTAATCGACTTTGGGGGACAATACAATCAATTGATTGCCCGGCGGGTACGGGAGCTAGGGGTATATAGTGAATTGCTGCCCCGGGATGCGTCGGAAAGCCGCATCCGCGGGGAGGGCCTATCCGGCATCATCCTGACCGGCGGGCCGGACAGCGTCTATGATCCAGAAGCCAAACGGTGCCCTGGATACATCTTTGAAATGGGAGTGCCGGTGCTGGGGATCTGCTATGGGATGCAGTATATCGCCCACATCTTTGGGGGGACCATTGAGGCGGGGCACCGGGAATATGCGGACACGCCCATAGAAATGGGGGATCATCCTTTGCTTCAGGGAATGGATGCGGGCTATGTATGGATGAACCATAATGACAGCGTGGTGAAGCTGCCGGCGGGGTTTGCAGCCATCGCCAAGACCACCCACTGCATCGCCGCTTACGCCAATGATGAGAAGCGGCTCTATGGTATTCAATTCCACGCGGAGGTGGCCCACACCCCTAAGGGCATCTTGGTTTTCGAAAACTTCCTACGGAACATCTGCCGTTGCCAATGCACCTATCGCCCGGAAAACCTGGCGGAAGAGCTGATCGATCAGATTCGGCGGCAGGTAGGCCCCCACGGGCGGGTGCTTGGCGCGCTTAGCGGCGGCGTGGATTCCACGGTAGCGGCCGCCTTGGTGCATCGGGCCATAGGGGAGAGGCTATCCTGCGTATTTGTGGATCACGGCCTTTTGCGGCAAAACGAGGCGGAAGAGGTAACGGCTTTTTATCGGGAGCAACTGGGTCTGAACCTTACGGCGGTGGACGCCAAAGCGCGGTTTTTAGGGAAATTGGCAGGGGTAAGCGAGCCGGAGCAAAAGCGGAAGATCATCGGCACGGAATTCGTCCGTGTGTTCGAGGAGGAGACCCGCAAGCTCAAGACGGAGGAGGACTGGTACCTATTGCAGGGCACCATCTATCCGGATGTGATCGAGAGCGGCACGGACGCCAGCGCCAAGATCAAGAGCCACCACAATGTGGGAGGTTTACCCAAAGACATGGGCTTTGCAGGCTTGGTGGAACCCTTGCGGATGCTGTTTAAAGATGAGGTACGTGCCTTAGGCGAATCCATCGGGATCCCTCACGACCTGGTCTGGCGGCAACCCTTCCCGGGACCAGGCTTGGCGGTGCGGGTGTTGGGGGACATCACCGAGGAAAAGCTGGAGATCCTCCGGCAAAGCGACGCCATTTTGCGCCAGGAGATCGACCGGGCAGGCCTAAAGGAATCCATTTGGCAGTATTTCACCGTGTTTACCGGCGTGCGGTCCGTGGGCGTTATGGGCGACCAGCGCACCTACGACTACGCCATCGGTGTGCGGGCCGTCACCAGCACGGACGCCATGACCGTGGAGTGGGCGGAGCTCCCCTATCCCGTATTGCGCCGCATCTCCTCCCGCATCATCGCTGAAGTACCCCACGTGAACCGGGTGGTCTACGATATCACCTCCAAGCCCCCGGGAACCATTGAATGGGAATGACGCTCGAAACGGCGAAAACCCGCATGAATACAGGCTTTTTTGCCCGTCCATACTGCTCTTGATACTGGATTGATACTATTTGTGTCCGCCCGGTATTCTCAAGAGAAAAATCCCAAAAGGACAAGCAAAACCGCCCTGCTGAACGACAAATTCAGCAGGGCGGTTTTTTTGCTTGTCTTATTTATTTTTCCGCCAAGGGATATAATATTCGCTTTCCAGGCCATCGTCGCAGGTATGGGGCCAGTTGAGTTTCCATTCAAAATACTCTTCCCTGGTGATCTCCCCGGCGTGTAACTCCTGCTGACGAAAAAGCCATTCCCGCATGAACTCGTCCACAAGGCCATACTGGAAGTACATACCCACGGGAGGGTGTGCGGGCCAGTCATCGCTATCATTGTACCGTACAGCGGTATCGTCAGCGGCCCCCGCCCTGCCCGGATTGCGGACAAGTTGGAACAGGCGGATAGCGCCGGGGCTGTCCTCGTCGAGCCAGAAGAATGTCCGCATGAAGTCCTCGGCGGAGCCGGGGGCGATGGTGTAGAAATTCTGGCGGTCTACCCGCAACGCCTCCGCAATCTTGTCCAGCAACTCCCGCTTGGGGACACGGTAATTCGTCTCGTACTGTGCGATACGGTTGTCCGCCCCCTTTTCCTCAAAGCCGACGGCAAGCCCCAATTCCTTTTGCGTCATGCCTCGAAAGGTGCGGATTTTCTTTATCTTATCTCCGACTGTCATAATATCCCACCGCCTTTGCCAATAGTATAGCGCAAAAAAGCGAAATACGCAAGATAAAGTTTAATAAAAATGCGAAATAAATTCTTGACATTAACACTTGCGTTAATGTATAATGAGGATGGCAACATTAACATATTTGCGAAAC
>UQRU01000102.1 GCA_900543475.1 uncultured Eubacteriales bacterium | reverse complement strand
CAACCCCCCGCCCCCCATCTTCCCCCTGCAAAGCGGGTGAATGTGACGCCGGGGGTTGGCGCCCAACCGGCCCCCCCCGCCCCTGCTTTGTGCGCGCTGGGCGCGCCCGCCGCCCCCCCGTTGGGCCGATGGGCGCGCTGCGGAGGCGGGGAAGTTGGAACCCCCTGGGCAGCCCCGAATATCGTCAGGTGAGCTTGCCGGTGAGGGTATAGATGATCACCGCGATGCCCTCCCGGATGTAGTTGTTGGGGGCGCTGTACCATACGTCCCGGGCGGGGATCCCATCGGCGGCGATGCCGTGCATGGCCGCTACCCGGCGGGAGCGGTATACGTGAAAGCCGGTGGTGACAAAGGCGACGGAAGCGTCCGCCGGGAAGCGGGCGTCCAGGATGTCCTTGCAGAACCGGAAGTTTTCATAGGTGCTGGTGGACTGGTCCTCCAGGATGATCCGCTCCCGGGGGAAGCCGTGGGCGATCAGGTAATCCGCCATGGCCTGGGCCTCGGACAGGGCCTCGTCCGGCCCTTTGCCCCCGCTGACGATCACGGTGGTATGGGGGCTCTGCTCCAGATAGGCCAGGGCCGTATCCAGCCGGTTGCGCAGGGTCAGGGTGGGCCGGCCTTTGCGCACGGCGCAGCCCAGCACGATCAACACGTCCCGGTCCGGCTCCACTGGGGTCCGGGTGGCGCTTTTGAGCAGGCAGGTCATGGCTCCCACCACCAGGAAGAAGGCGGCGTACAGGCAGATGACCAGGACCTTGAAGCCGTGGCCCAGAGGGGTGGCGAACCAGGCGGTAAAGGCGGGATAGAATAGGGCCAGGATCACCAGGGGGATGCCCAGGATGGCGGGCATATAGGTGCCCAGGTTGCCGTTGGAGACAAAGGAGAGGGCCAGGGTATCCAGGGTCAGCAGGCTGCCTATTATAAAAAAGAAGGTTCTCATGCGGGACCGCCTCCGATCTGTACTTGCCGGTGGCCCCGGGGCAGGCTGTTGGCCCCGTATACCCCCAGCAGTACCAATAGGGTGCCCACGCCCTGGAGCAGGGAAAAGTCCTCGCCCAGCAGGAACACGCCGGAGATCACGCTCACCAGGGTGGTGACCCCGCTGAAGCTGCCGGTGCGGCCGGGGCCCAGCTTGGCCACCCCCACGTTGCGCAGCACGAAGGCGATGACGGAACAGCCCACGGAAAGATACAGGCAGCCCAGCAAAAAGCCAAGGTTTTGAAAGGGCAGAAGCAGGAACGCCTGCAGGGTGCCCTTCAGGCTGTGTTCCAGCAGGGCGGCGATGGTAAAGACCAGGGCGCCGAAGCCGAACATGATATAGGATTGTTCCACCCCGGAGAACTGGGCGTTGCGGCGGGTCAGGTTCAGGAAGATGGCGTCGCTGAGGGCGGCGGTGAACAGCAGGCCGTAGCCCAGCAGGTTGAAGGTGGCGTCCGCCCACTTGGTAGCGCCCACCAGGATCACCCCGCACACGGATACGGCGATGCTGATCCATTGCCGCCGGGTGGGATATTCCCGGGAGAGGGCGGGCATGAGCAAAAGGGTGAGCAGGGGAATGGTGGCGATAATGGTGCCGCTTTCGCTGGCGCTGGTCATTTGAATGCCCAGGGTCTCGGCGGTAAAATATAGGAGGGGCTGGAAGAGCACCATGAGGAACAGGGGTTTTAAGGATTTCCCTTTTAGGTCGATGTGGAAGATCCCCAGCCGCTTGCACAGCTCCATGGCCACAAAGGCCAGGAAAAACCGCCAACTCAGCAGGGTCAAGGGGGAGGAGGCCGTGGCTCCCAGCCGTACGGCGATAAAGCTAAAACCAAAGAAAATATGGGCGATCAGGGAACATCCCATGCCCACCAATTGATTTTTGTCCAAGGAGGGTTTCATGTGGATCCTTTCCGGCGGATACGGCGCCTGGTACGATTGACCGTAAGATATGATAACACAGCGGCAGGCTGGGGGAAACCCCCGCCGATGATTTGCCAGAAAAGTTTTCAAAAGACCGGCTAAAAAATAAGGGAAGGTTATGAAAGTTTCGTGACGATTGATCCCCTGGGTTTGTAAGCGGAAGAAAACTATGGTACAATGGCATTTAGCATATTGCGGGATACCATGAACAAGGGAGGCAAGCTATGAGCTTTATCGATAAGATCCTGGGGAACACCGCCCAGAGCCAACTGAAAAAGTTACAGCCCATGGTGGATAAGATCAATGCCCTGGAGGGGGAGATCCACGCCCTGTCGGACGAGGCGCTGCGGGGTAAGACCGCCGCCTTCAAGGCGCGGCTGGCCCAGGGGGAGAGCCTGGATTCCCTGCTCCCGGAAGCCTACGCGGTGGTGCGGGAGGCGGCGGTGCGCACCATTGGCCAGCGGCATTACGATGTGCAGCTCATCGGCGGCATTGTGCTGCATCAGGGCCGCATCGCGGAGATGAAGACCGGCGAAGGCAAGACCATCACCGAGACTTTGCCCGCCTATCTAAACGCATTAGCCGGCCATGGGGTGCATATCGTGACGGTGAACGATTACCTGGCATCCCGTGACGCCCAGTGGATGGGGAAGATCTATCGGTTCCTGGGGCTGACGGTAGGCTGCATCGTCCACGATATGAACAACGACGCCCGGCGGGAAGCCTATCGCTGCGACATCACCTACGGCACCAACAACGAGCTGGGGTTCGATTACCTAAGGGATAATATGGTGGTTTACAAGGACCAGATGGTGCAGCGGGAACTCCATTACGCCATTGTGGACGAGGTGGACTCCATCCTCATCGACGAGGCCCGTACCCCCTTGATCATTTCCGGCCGGGGGGAGCAGTCCACGGACATGTATCAAAAGGCGGACCGGTTTGTCCGCAAGCTCACCCGGGGCGAAAACATCATCAAGCTGTCCAAGACCGAGCAGCTCATGGGGGAGGAACAGCCGGAGAGCGGGGACTATATGGCGGATATCAAGGCCCGCACCGTGGGCCTGACCCAGGAGGGTATGCGCAAGGCGGAACAATTCTTCGGCATCGAGGATATTTCCGCCACGGAAAACACCGAGCTCAACCACCATATCCACCAGGCCCTGAAGGCCCACGCCCTGTTCCAGCGGGATAAGGACTATGTGGTCCAGGACGGCCAGGTGCTCATCGTGGATGAGTTTACCGGCCGGCTTATGCTGGGCCGCCGCTACAGCGACGGTTTGCACCAGGCCCTAGAGGCCAAGGAAGGGGTCAAGGTGGAGCGGGAAAACAAGACCTTGGCCACCATCACCTTCCAGAATTACTTCCGCATGTATAAAAAGCTGGCGGGCATGACGGGTACCGCCAAGACCGAGGAGCAGGAGTTCCAGTCCATCTACGACCTGGACGTGGTGGAAGTGCCCACCAACAAGCCCTTGCGGCGGGTGGACAACAACGACGTGGTGTACACCACCGAGGCGGGCAAGCTCCGGGCGGTGGTAGAGGAGATCGCCGCGGTGCATAAGACCGGCCAGCCCATCCTGGTGGGTACCATTTCGGTGGAAAAGAGCGAATTGCTTTCCGATATGCTCAAGCGCCGGGGCATCGACCACGTGGTGCTCAACGCCAAGCAGCACGCCCGGGAGGCGGAGATCGTGGCCCAGGCAGGCAAGCTGGGCAGCGTCACCATCGCCACCAACATGGCAGGCCGCGGCACGGACATCCTCTTGGGCGGCAACCCGGAGTTTTTGGCCCGGCGGGACCTGCTCAACCAGGGCATGGCTCCGGAATTGCTGGAGGAGGCCACCGGCCACGCGGAAACCACCGACGCCGCCGTGCTGGAAGCCCGGGCCCAATATGGGGAAGCCTATGCCCGGCATAAGCAGGATACCGACCGGGAGCACGACCAGGTGGTGGCGGTAGGGGGCCTGCATATCCTGGGCACCGAACGCCATGAGAGCCGCCGCATCGACAACCAGCTGCGGGGGCGCGCCGGCCGTCAAGGAGACCCGGGCTCCACCCGGTTCTACCTGTCCATGGAGGACGACCTGATGCAGCGCTTTGGCGGCGAGCGGGTCAAGAGCCTCATGGAGCGCATCTCCCCGGAGGACGATATCCCCATCGAGGTGGGCCTGCTCACCAAGCAGATCGAATCCGCCCAGAAGCGGGTGGAGGCCTATAACTTCGACATCCGGAAGAACGTGCTCCAATATGACGACGTGATGAACCGCCAGCGGGAGATCATCTACGGCCAGCGGCGCAAGGTACTCATGGGGGAGGACATCCGGGACAACATCCAGGAGATGGTAAAGGAATGCGTCCAGATCCGTTGCGCCCAGTTCTGCCCCAGCGCCTTGCCGGCAGAAGAATGGGATCTGGCGGGGCTGCGTAGCGATTTCCTCCAGCTTACCGGCTTGGACTGCCAGGATACCATAAAGGATATTACCGACGCCGATCAGCTGGAAGCGGCCATGGAGGAGCTGGCGGCCCAAGGCTATGAGAAGAAAGAACAGGATATCCTAAAGGCAGCCCATGAAATGGGCGGCGCGGCGGATATGCGGGAAATCGAGCGGGTGCTGCTGCTGCGGGCGGTGGACGAACACTGGATGGACCACATCGACGCCATGGATCAGCTGCGCCAGGGTATCGGCTTGCAGGCCCTGGGCCAGAAGGACCCGGTGGTAGCCTACCGGAACGCGGGCTTCGATATGTTCGACGAGATGGTGCGGGGCATTCGGGAAAAGACCGTGCGCAGCCTCTACCATGTGGCGCTCACCACCGGCGCCCCCAAGCGGGAGCAGCTGGCTAAGCCCATTGAGACCGCTGGGGACGGCTCCATGCCCCGGCAGCCTGCCCGGGCCGGCGCCAAGATCGGCCGGAACGACCCATGCCCCTGCGGCAGCGGCAAAAAATATAAGAACTGCTGCGGCCGGGATAAATAGTCAATTCAATCATCATCATAATATAAAGGAAGTGAGAACTTTGGTACAATTGGACGAATACCGGCAGAAGCTGGAGGCCACGGCCCAGAAACTCAAAGAGGCAGGTGAATCCCTTTGACCTGGCTGGATTGACAGCCGAAAAGGAGCAGCTGGAGGCCCAGATGGGCCAGGAAGGCTTTTGGGAGGACGTGGAAGCGGCCAACAAGGTCAACCAGCGGATGAAGGTGATCACCGGCAAGCTGGATCGGTACCGGCGGCTGGAAAGCGGGGTGGAGGACGTGAACACCCTGATGGAAATGGCCGAGGAGGAAGAGGACGAAAGCCTGCTGGGGGAGATCGCCGGGGAATACCACGCCCTGGAAAAAGAGGTGGAAGCCCTGCGCTTGAGCACCCTGCTAAAGGGCCCTTACGACGGCTGCAACGCGGTGTTGTCCCTTCACGCGGGGGCGGGGGGCACGGAGGCCCAGGACTGGGTGTCCCTGCTGTACCGGATGTATTGCCGCTACTGCGAAAAGAAAGGTTATTCGGTCAAGGAGATGGATTACCTGGACGGGGAAGAAGCGGGCATCAAAAACGTCACCTTCGAGGTCCAGGGGGATAGCGCCTACGGCTACCTGAAGGCGGAAAAGGGCGTGCACCGGCTGGTGCGCATGTCCCCCTTCGATTCCTCCGGCCGGCGGCATACCTCCTTCGCCTCCCTGGATGTGACCCCCATCTTCGACGAGGATACCGACGACGTGGAGATCAACATGGACGAGGTGCGGGTGGATACCTATAGGGCCAGCGGCGCAGGCGGCCAGCATGTGAACAAGACCAGCTCCGCCATCCGCCTGACCCACCTGCCCACGGGCATTGTGGTCCAGTGCCAGAACGAGCGCAGCCAGCTCCAGAATAAAGAGGTGGCCATGCGTATGCTTAAGGGCAAGCTCATCGAGCTCCAGGAACGGGAGCGGGAGGAGCAGATGGCCCAGATCAAAGGAGAGATGAAGCGGATCGAATGGGGCAGCCAGATCCGCAGCTATGTGTTCCAGCCCTATACCATGGTGAAGGACCACCGCACCGGCGTGGAGGACGGCAACATCCAGGCCGTTATGGACGGGGAGCTGGACGAGTTCATCAACGCTTACCTGGTGCAGTCCTAAACGCCGGCCCTTTTGTAGGCCTTGTAACCGGCGGCCCAGCCGGCGCAAAAACCGGACGGCCCCCTTATCGGAATGCGACGCCTTTTACGGCAGGATGGCCAGCGGCGTCGCATTCTTCCTTTGCCCGCTTGCGGGCATTATTTCTTTTATATATATTGCGCAATTGCGTATTGACAAAAATCAATAAATATGATTTTATAATAATAAGAATTGTTATTGAACTATATCAGGAGGATCTATGAGAAAATCGTTCTTGCCTGTTTTGCTGGTCGCCGTGCTTTTGCTGGGTGCATGTAGCAGCGTTCAGGCCCCGGCGGCTCCAACGGTTGCCCCTACTTTGGCGCCTACCCCGGCGCCTACGCCGGAGCCCACGCCAGACCCTACCCCCTCCCCATCCCCCACCCTGGACCTGTTGGCCCTGTATAACCCCTACCGGCTGGATTACCTGGGAGAGGACCTGGGCCCGGCGGAGGAAGCGGGGGGCGTAGGGGTGGAGGCCGCCATTGAGCGGGCCAAGCTGCGCCACGGGGATTACCTGCTGGGGATGGATTACGACTATGCCTGCGTGGGCCTGATTCAGTACCAGGAGGCCCTGTATTACGCCCTTGCCTGGACTCAGGTCTCCCAGGACGCCCCGGAGGGGACGGAGCCGGAGCTTGTACGGTATCTGTTCGTCTCCATGGACGGGGAGGACCTGCTGGAAGGGGATCTGGAACGGATCTACCCCATGACCGGCGGCTGAATGCCCGCGCCCTTTGAGGACGGTCCCGTCTGCTAGCAAAAAGCCCTTCGGGGCTTTTTTTTGCTGCATGTTCCATGTGGCTTTATAGATGCGTTTCGAAAATTTCCTTGACTGGATAGAGAAAATATGGTTATATAAGAAAAGGAATTATTGTTAAAAAGGAGCGAGCATGAAGCATCGATTTATAATGCTGTTTTTGCTATCGGCCCTTGTGGCAGGGATGGCGGCATGTGCTAGCCCGGCGGCTGCGCCCCAGGCCACGGCGGCGGCCAGCCCTACCCCGGCGGCTACAGCCACCCCTGCGCCTACCTTCACCCCGGCGCCTACGGCTACCCCCACCCCGGCGCCGGAGAATCCCTTTCATGTGACCTTTCTTGGGGAGGATACCGCCCCGGCGGAGGAGGCCGGCGGCATTGGGCCGGAGGCGGCGGCAGCCCGGGCTGCGGAGGTCTATGGGGCGGAATGGTTGGGCAAGCCCCAGCATTACGCTTGCCTGGGCATTGCCGAATATGAGGAGGAACTGTATTACGCCGTATACTGGACCCAAACGGTGGAGGATTCCCTGGGGGTTCGGGAGGCGTATATGGGGCACCTGTACGTATCCCTGGATGGAGTCGCGGTGCTGGAAGGGGATGCGGACAGCATCTACTTTATGGGGGGCGGCTGAACGCCCCTGGTATTTGCAGACGGTTCCGTCTGCTAGCAAAAAGCCCTTTGGGGCTTTTTTTCATGGAAGGGTGTGGGCGGGGCCCCGCCGGGGGGGGGGGGGGGGGGGGGGGGCCGCGCCCCCCCCCCCCCCGGGGTTTTTGGGGGGGGCCGGGGGCGCCCCCCCCCCCCCC
>UQRU01000101.1 GCA_900543475.1 uncultured Eubacteriales bacterium | reverse complement strand
ACCTTGTGCCGCCAAATCCGATTAAAGCCTAAAAGGGCCGCGATCTTCCATTCGCCAGAGGTTTTTCGACAAGCTGACAACGCCAAGGGACCGGGGCCTGCGGCCCCGGTCCCTTGGCGTTGGTTTGGGGGTCCAGGGGGCGCAAGGGGCCCCCGGGCCCCCAAACGCCGCCGCCCCCCCGGGCCGCGCTTTTTTTATGGGGCCGATGATGCTATACTAGAGGAAAGCCCCGGCGCTGCCGGGGACTCTGTCCAGGGAGGATAGGCGGGTATGCGTCTTTTTATCGGCATCCAGCTGCCGAAAACCTTTCAGCGGGAGCTGATCCGCTTGCAAATGTTGTTGAAGGATACCAGCCGGGGGGGCCGGTTCACCCCGGCGGATAATTTCCACATCACCCTGCATTTCATTGGGGAAAGCGGGGATCTGTCCGGAGCCGCGCTGGCCGTGGAGGAAGCTGTGCGGGGGATTCGTCCCTTTGCGCTGCATCTGGGCCGGATCAGCGGCTTTGCCCGCAAGGAAGGGTATACCGCCTATGTACAGGTATTGGGACAGTTGGAGGAGCTAAACGCGTTGTACGAATCCCTACAGGCCGCCCTGCAGGAACAGGGGTTCCCCCGGGAGCAGCGGGCGTATGTGCCCCATATTACCCTGGGCCGTGGGGTGGGGCTGGGGGCAGCGGACCTGGCGGCCTTGGGGGAGGTCCCGGCCAACGCCTCCATGCAGGTGCAGGAGATCACCCTATTTGAAAGCCAGCGGCAGGGCCGGGGCATGGTATATCTGCCCCTGCACCGGGCGAGGATCTAGCTTATGGCGGCGGCGGTATATTTTGTCCTGGGCCGGTCGGGTTCAGGAAAAAGCCGGTATTTGCGCAGCCGGATCCGGGCCTTGCTGGAGGCTGGGGCGGCGGTGCGGTGTATCGTGCCGGAGCAATTCACCTATGAGACCGAGCGCCAGCTGGCGGAAGAGGGCATTGCAGGGGCGCCGGTCTATTCCTTTACCACCCTGGCCCGACAAGCCCTGGAAGAGCAGGGCAACGGCCGGGTATTTTTGAGCCCCCAGGGCAAGCGCATGGCGGTGCGCAAGACCCTGGAGGAAATGCAGCAATCCCTGTATGCCTTTGGCCGGGTACAGAACACCCCCGGCTTTACCCAGGCCTGCGCCCAGCTGTTTACCCGGTTCAAGCGCAGCGAGATCAGCCCAGAACAGCTGGCCCAGGCGGCCCAGGGGCTGCCGGAAGGGGATCTGTTGGGGGATAAGCTAAGGGATCTTGCCCGGCTCTACGGGGAGACAGAAGGGTATTTGCAGGGCCGGTATCTGGATGAGGAGGATGGGTTTGCAGCCTTTTGCGCAGCCCTGCCCACCTCTTCCTTTGCGGGCAAGCACATCGTGCTGGACGGCATCGAGTTCAAGGGCCAGCAAACCTGGCGGGCCCTGGGGCTTTTGATGGACGTGGCGGCTTCCCTGCACATCGCCCTGCGGCTGGACCCCAATCCCAGCCGGGACAAAGGGCTGTTCGCCGGGGAGGCCCGGGCCTTGGACCGGCTCAGGGCCATGGCCGGGGAACGGGGCTGCCATGTCCAAACCATCGCCTTGCCCCATCCGGATTTTCCGCCCCGGTTTGCCGCCCCCATGTTGGCGCATTTGGAAAAGGAGGCCTTTGCCTTTCCCTTTTTCCCTTATGGCGGGAAATCGGATGGCAGCATCCGGCTGTTTGCCGCCCTGGATCGGGAGGGGGAAGCGGCGGCGGCAGCGGAGGCGGTGCTCTCCGCTGCCCGGTCGGGCGTCCGGTACCGGGACATGGCGGTGATCGCGGGAGATCCTTCCTATATGGGGCCGTTGGAGCGGGCGTTTTCCGCCCGGGGCATCCCTTTCTTTTCCGATGCCCGGCATAAGCTGACGGATTTCGCCGCGCCCCGGCTGTTGATGGCCGCCCTACGGTGCGTAAGCCGGGGCTTTGTCCAGAACGACCTGTTGGATCTGATGAAAACCGGCCTGTGCGGGGTAAGCCGGGACGATTGGGAATATTTGGAAAATCATCTGGTGGCTTGGGGGCTTCGGGGGCAATCCCTATCCCGGCCCCTGGGGCAGCCGGACACGCCGCCCCAGGCGGAAGCAGCCCGGCAGCGGCTGATGGGGCCTTTGTTCCGGCTCCGGGACGCCCTAGGGGGGGCGTCCACAGCGGCGGGCAAGACCGAGGCCCTGTTCGCCTATATGGAAGAGCTGGATCTATATGGCCAGCTTCAGGCCCGTACGGCGGCCCTAGAGGCAGCGGGGGAGCTGGAGCGGATGGAGGAAAACGCCCAGGTATACGCCCATATTCTCACGGTACTGGATCAAATGCACGCCATCTTAGGGGATACGCCCCTTTCCACCCGGCGGTATCTGGCCATCTTCCAAGAAGGGCTTAACGCCTATGAGATCGGGGCCATCCCCGCCACGGTGGATCAGGTGCTGTTGGGGAGCCTGGACCGGACAAGGGCCAGGGATCTGCGGGCGCTGTTCATTTTGGGAGCCAACGAGGGCAAATTCCCGCCGGACACCCCGGACGACGGGGTGATCGATGATGCGGAGCTGGCCCAGCTGGAGGCTTTGGGCCTGCCCCGTTGGGAGAATACCCAGGAGTTGGCCCAGGCCGCCAATATGGACCTATATGGGATGCTCACCAAGCCCCGGGAATTGCTCTATCTATCCTATGCCCTGTCCGCCGGGGCGGATGCAGCCCTGCCGGCGGCCATGGTGGATCGGGTCCAGGCCCTGTTCCCGGACCTTCCCTTAGAGACCCAGTTGGCCCCAGCCCTGCCCGGCAGCGATGCGGGAGGGCTGGACGCCCTGGCCCGGGGGCTGCGCACCCTGGCGGATACCGGCCATGCGCCGGCGGGTTTGGCGGCCCTATACGGCTATTATGCCGCCCAGCCGGACCATGCCAATACCTTGGCCGGACTGGAGCAGGCCCTATTCCCCGCCCTATCCCCGGCGCCCTTTGGCTACGACCTGGCCCTGCAGCTGTACGGAGGCGCGCCGGGGGGCAGCGCTACCCGGCTGGAAGCCTATAATACCTGCCCTTTCCGGCACTTTGTGCAATATGGCCTTCGGGCCCAGCCCCGGCGGGAATACAAGGAGCGGCGGGCGGATGAAGGGGTATTTTGCCACCAGGCCTTAGATGGGTTTTTGCAGGCCATCCGGGAGCGAGACCCAGGGGCCCTGGATGAAGCCCAGGTGGACGAACTGCTGGATGGGATCTTGCCGCCCCTGCTGGCCGCCCACAACGGCGGGGTATTGATGGATACCGCCCGGGGCAGGGCCAAGGCCGCCAGGCTGGTGGGAGCGGTGCGGGCCACGGCCCAGGCCATGGTGGCCCAGCTGAAGGATAGCGGGTTCCGGCCGGGGGAAAGCGAGGTCTCCTTTGGGGAGGGCTGCCCCTATCCGGCTTTGACCCTCCGGCTGGAAAACGGGGCCATGTATAAGCTCAGCGGCCGCATCGACCGGGTGGATACCGCCCAGGTGGACGCGGCGGCCTATTACCGGGTGGTGGATTATAAGCAAGGGGGACAGGCCTTTGATTATGCCCAGCTCTATCACGGGCTGCGCTTGCAGCTGCCCCTATATGTAGCCGCCTTGGAGGCGGTGCATACCCTTGCCGCCCCGGCGGGCATGTACTATATGCCTGTGGCGGACCCGGCCCTTTCCGAAGAAGCCGCACCCCTAAAAGAGCGGTTACAAGCCGCTTTCCGGCTCCAGGGCCTTACCCTCAGCGACCCGGTGCTGGAAGCGGCGGGTATGCTGGAGGAGGGGGTGGATACCGGCCGGGGCAAGGGCTTGGTGAGCCGGGACGAATTCCAGGCGGTGGTGGATTTTGCCGTGGATAAGGCCAGGGACACCTTGGGGGCCATTATGGAAGGGGGGGCGGCGGTCTCCCCGGCCCGCTATAAGCAATCGGACCCCTGTAAAACCTGCCATTACAAGGGGATCTGCGCCTTTGATCCCCAGCTGGGCTGCCGGGCCAGGGGCTTGGGCAGCATGAACAAGGACGACTTTTTGACAGCCATTGGGCAAAAACAGGAGGATGGTCATGCAGTGGACAAATGAGCAACAACGGGCCATCACCCAACCTGGCAGCCTATTGGTATCCGCTGCGGCAGGCAGCGGCAAGACCGCCGTGCTCACCGAGCGCATCGCCCAATTGGTGGCGGAAGGCTGCCCCCTGGACCGTTTCCTGGTGATCACCTTTACCCGGGCGGCGGCCGGGGAAATGAAAAAGCGCATCGCCGGCCGCCTATCCCAAATGGCCCGGGAACCCGGCTGGGAGGCCCAAGCCCAGCGTCTCAGTGCCGCGGCTGCCGGGGTGGGCCAAGCCAGTATTTCCACCATTGACGCCTTTTGCGCCCATGTGCTCCGGCGGCATTTTCACGCCGCCGGGTTGGACCCGGCCTTCCGGGCTGCGGACGAGACCCAAGCCGCGGTGCTTCAGCAGGAGGTATGGGACCAGGTGCTGGAGGAAGGCTATGGGGAAGGGGCGCTCAGCGGCCTTTCCAGCCTGTTTGATTCCGAGGACACCTTCCTTTCGAGCCTACAGCAGCTTTATGAATTCCTTTGCGCCCAGCCGGATATGGAGGCCTGGCTCACCCAGGCCCATAAGGCCTACCAAGTGGATGCGGCGGGGCTTGCCGCCTCCCCCCATATGGCCGTGTTCCTGCAAAGCCGCAGGCGCCGGCTTGCCGCCAGGGTCCAGGCCCTGGCGGACCGGCGGGATGAGATCGCCGAAGCCTATCCCAACGCGGCCAAGGTGCTGGATCAGGAGCTGTTTCAGGTGCGGGCCCTGCTGCTGCCCCATACCTACGAAAGCCTGGGGGCCCAGCTAAAGAGCGTGGCCTTTGGCCGGCTCTCCTGGCCCCGGGGCACGGAGGGGGCCGTGAAGGAGCCGGTGGTCAAGGCCCGCAACAGCCTGAAGCGGGAATTGGAGGAGCTGGGCAAGGAGTTGGCCTTGCCCCTGTCCCAACACGCGGCCCGGCTCCAGGAATTGGAGCCCCATATCGCCCGGCTCAAACAGCTGCTGTTGGATTTCCAGGCCGCTTATGCCGCCCGCAAGGGGGAGCTGGGACTGGTGGATTACGGGGACATGGAGCGGTTGGCCCTGGGCCTTTTGCAGCAGCCCCGGATCGCCGCGGAATACCAGAGCCGCTTCCAATACGTATTCGTGGACGAATACCAGGACGTAAACCCCCTTCAGGAGCGGATCATCCAGGCGGTGTCCCGAGGGGACAACCTTTTCCTGGTGGGGGATGTGAAGCAATCCATCTACGGCTTCCGCATGGCGGAGCCCGGATTGTTTTTAGCCAAGCAGGCCGCCTTCCGTAAAGGCCAAGGGGGCCAGGCCATCGACTTGCAGGCCAATTTCCGCTCTGGGGACGGGGTCATCCAAGCGGTAAACGGCCTGTTTTCCCGGGTGATGGGCCGGGAAGCCGGCGGCATCCAATATGGCCCCGAAGCCGCCCTGCACCAGGGCCGGGCCGGACTTGCCGCCTATGGGGAACTGCACCTGATGAAGGCCCAAAGCCTCCCCGAGGAGGAGGACTCCTGCCTGGATCCGGAGGCGCTTGCCGAGCAGCTGCAAAGCGCCGAGGCGGAAGCCCGGCTGGCGGCCCAGCGGATCCGCAGCCTGAAGGGCCGGCCCGGCCCGGATGGCCGCCCCCTCTCCTACGGGGATATGGTGATCCTCCACAGCGCCCCCAAGCGGGTGGCGGAGCTTTGGACCCGCACCCTGGCCCGGGAAGGTATCCCCGCCTACGCGGAGCTGACCGGAGGCTACTTTGAGGCGGTGGAGGTACAGGTGATGCTGAACCTGCTGCGGCTTTTGGACAACCGGCGGCAGGACATCCCCCTATTAAGCGTGCTGCGCAGCCCCATCGGCGGCTTTTCCACGGAGGAGCTGATCCGGCTCCGGGCCGGCGGGCAGGACCGCCCCTGCCTGGATTCCCTCCTGTCCGCCGCCCAAGACGATACCCCCCTGGGCCATAAGGCGGCGGGCTTCCTGGCCCGGCTATCCCTCTGGCAGGAGCAGGCGGCCTTGCTCTCCCTCCCCGCCCTGATCGCCCGGCTGCTGGAGGATACGGGCTTTGCCCGCTACGTGCGGGCCCTGCCCGGCGGCGCCGCCCGCCAGGGCAACCTGACCGCCCTGCTGGAGCGGGCGGAGCAATGGGCCCAAAATGGCCAGGGCCTCGGCGCCTTCCTCCGGTTCATGGACCGGGCCAAGGACACGGACCGGATGGGGGCCGCCCAGGTGGGCGGCGCGGACGTGGTGCGGGTGATGTCCATCCACAAAAGCAAGGGCCTGGAATTCCCGGTGGTGTTCTTGGCGGGCCTGGGCAAGGGCTTCAACCTGCGGGACGCCTCCCAGCCCCTGGTGCTGGACCCGGCCCTGGGCATCGGCCTCAAGCCCGTGTTCCGCAATACCCGCCTAAAAAACCTCTACTACAGCGCCATCGCCAGCCAAACCGCCGACCGGGCCGTGGCGGAACAGATGCGGGTGCTCTATGTGGCCATGACCCGGGCTATCTCCCACCTGATCCTGCTGTGCGCCTTGCCGGACCCCTTGGCCGCCCTCCAGCGGGCCCGTTTCCGGCTTTCCCCTGGCAACAGCCTATTGGCCCGCTCCTTCCTGGATTGGGTGCTGCCCGCCGTCCTCCAGGAGCCCGGCGCCCAGGCCCTGCGCCAGGCCGCCGGCATCCCCTACCTGCCCCAGCCGGACCCGGATACGGGGCTGGCCTGCTATCTGCATCCCGGGGTAGCCCCCGTCCAGGGGTCGGCTGTGCTGGACCCGGCAGGCTACCACGCCTTTGCAACGGCCGCCTGTAGCGCGCCCCCAGACCCCCAGCTGGCGGCGCGGCTGAATTGGGCTTACCCCTTCCTACAGGATACCCGCCTGCCCAGCAAGGTCACCGTATCCGCCCTGGTGGGGAACCCCCCCACCTTGGAGCGCTGCCCCGCCTTCATGCTGGAAAACCAGCCCCTTTCCCCTACCCAGCGGGGTACCGCAACCCATATCCTCATGGAGCATATCCCCCTGCAGCCCCACACCGCCGCTTCGGTGCGGGCTTCGCTGCAAGCCCTCCAAAACCAGGGCCTGCTCTCCGCCGCCCAGGCGGATGCGGTCTATACCCCCGCCATCGCCGCCTTCTTCCAAAGCGATCTGGGCCAGCGCCTTTGCAAGGCCCAGCAGGTGGAGCGGGAACTGGCCTTTAGCTGCCGGCTGCCCGCCCAAGCCCTGGGCTTTGCCGGCAGCCAGGCCTCCGTGCTGCTCCAGGGCAGCATCGACTGCTGCTTCCTGGAGCCGGACGGCTGGGTATTGGTGGATTATAAGACGGATTTCGTCCCTCCCGGCCAGGAGCAGCAGGCCGCCCAGGCCCATGTGCGCCAGCTGCAGCTCTATGCCCTGGCCCTGGCCGAGATCACCCGCAAGCCCGTAAAGGAATGCTATGTGGCCCTGCTGCGCACCGGGGCTGCGGTCCCCGTTTAGGCCCCGGGGGGGCGGCGGCGTTTTTGGGGGGGGGGGGGGGCCGGGAAAAAAAAAAAAAGAGGGGGGGGGGCGGAAGGGGGCGGCGGGGGCGAGGAGGTGTG
>UQRU01000100.1 GCA_900543475.1 uncultured Eubacteriales bacterium | reverse complement strand
GGGCCATCGGGCCGGGGGGGGGTTTTTTTTTTGGGGGGGGGGGGGGGGGGGGGGGGGGGGGCCCCCCCGGCCCGCAAAACGCCGCCGCCCCCCCGTAGAGCCCAGGGGCGGGCCATTCCTCAGGGACACGTTAAAGAAAAGCAAAGAAAAAATTGACATTTCTTTATGGTCAAATCCCTATCCAAGGGGGGTATTTGCAGGTATAATGGAAATAATAGTAAAGGTATTCTGGAGGATAAGGGACATGCGGCCCCTCCGGCGGCGGCGTCCAGCCCTATGCCCGTAGGCAGGGGCGTATCTACAAAAGGGGAGGTATCAGCCTTTGATCACCATTGGCATCTGCGGCGCCAGCGGCAGCGGTAAAAGTACCATGGCCCGGGAGATCCGGGATTCCCTCACCTGCAACGCCCTGATCCTGGGGCAGGATTGCTATTATAAGGACTATAGCCACCTGCCTTTTCAAGAGCGATGCCGGATCAATTATGACGAGCCGGATGTATTCGACTTTGACGAGCTGTTGGAGGACCTGAATGCCTTGGAACGGGGGGAGCCCATCACCCGCAATGCCTACGACTATACCAACCAGATGCGGGCGGATACCGATGAGCTGCTCCTGCCCCCGGATGTGTTGATCCTGGAAGGCATACACATGTTTCGGGATAAGCGGATCAGCAACAAGATGGCCCTTAAGCTGTATATGCATGTAGATGTGGACGTTTGCCTGTTACGGCGTATCAAGCGGGACATTCGGGCCCGGGGCCGCAGCATTGAAAGCATCTATACCCAATACCTGGAAACCGTAAAGCCCATGTATGAGGAATATGTTTCCAAATACATTCAGGAGGCGGATTTTGCCGTGATGCATGGGGGCAAAAACCGCCGGGCCATCGACGCGGTGAGCGCCTATATTTCCGCCCTTCTGCTGGCGGAAAAATTCGAGCGGGAGGCGGCCGCGCGCCAGACAGCGCCAGAGGAGGAGGACGAATAAAGCCACATGGAAAGCCTTTGGAAAAGTACAAAAAAAATCGTTTTTGTGGTTGTGGTGGGGGTCATAGTCTACCAGCTCTTCGAAAACTATGAGGCGGTATCCAAAGAAATAGCCAATTTCTTCAGGGTATTGCAGCCCCTGTTTATCGGCATCGCCATCGCCTTTATCGCCAATATGCCCATGCGCTTTCTGGAGCGCCGCTTATTTAAAAAATGGCAGGACTGCGGCCTAAAACGGGCTGTTTGTATGGCCCTGGCCCTGCTGTTCGTGGCGGGGATCATCGTTGCCATCATGTTCCTGATCATTCCCAAAATGGTGGATAGCCTGGCCTCCATCGTGGATAATTTCGATAGCCATGTGGCGGCCCTCTCCCAATGGGGCGCGGAGATCTGGGACCGGATCAATCTAAACGAAAACGTGGAAAAATTGATCAGCGATGGGTTTGAACAAGCCTTTGGCAAATTGGACCAGATCGTTGCCCGGGCCGCCCCTTGGGTGGTGGAGAGCGCAGTCAGCATTGTGAGCCTGCTGGCAAATATGCTCATCGCCTTCATCATGAGCCTATACGCCCTATATAATAAAGAAAAATTCATCATGCAAGCCCGTAAATTCGTGCGGGCGGTATTCTCGGAAAAGACCAGCGAACGGGTGCTGGAGATTTGTAGCCGCACCAATATGGCCATGAATAATTATTTCTATGGCATGATCATCGATTGCTTCTCCCTGGGCATCCTTTGCTTCATCGGCATGAGCATTTTCAAGTTCCCCTATGCCCTGTTGATCAGCGTGATCATCGGCTTTACCCAAATCGTCCCCATCGTGGGGCCCTGGCTGGGGGCCATTGTGGGCGGCTTATTCATCCTGTTCGTTGATCCCCCCCGTACCGTGTGGTTTATCGTGCTGATCTTGGTGGTGCAGCAGCTGGATAATAACCTGGTCTATCCCCGGGTGGTGGGCAACGCGGTGGGCCTAAGCGGCATTTGGGTGCTGATCGCCATCCTGTTGGGCGGCGGCCTTTGGGGCCTGGGAGGCATCATCCTGGCGGTGCCTATTATGGCGGTATGCTATACCACCGTGGGAGAGTGGGTCAACAAGCGCCTGGAACAGAAGCGGGGCGGTTAAAACCAACCGGAAGCGGGAGGCCGTTTCGTCCCCGTGGGGGCGGCGGCGTTTTGGGGGGGGGGGGGGGGGCCGGGCCCCCCCCGCCCCCCCCCCGCCACCCAAAAAAAAACCGGCGGCCGCCCGCAAACCCCCCGGGCCCCCGGGTTTACTGGCGCATTAGGCCCCCGGCCGCCGCCCCCCCACGGGACGCTGCGGCCACTGGGGCGGGGTGGCAGGGCGTATCGCCTACCGGGTAAAAGCGTACACCGTCTCCCGGACGTAGGGGATGCCGGGCAGCAGCAGGGCGCTGGGGAAGTTGGGATGGTTGGGGGCGTCGGGATAGTTCTGGGTCTCCAGGCAAAAGGCGTCGTATGGGCCATAGGGCCGGCCGCCCTTGCCGGTGTCCCCGAGGAAGTTGCTGGTATAGAGCTGCACCCCCGGCTGGTCGGTAAGGACCTCCATGGCAATGCCGGTCCGGGGGCAATAGGCCCGGGCCACCAACCGGCGGCCTTGGCCGGGCAACACGAAGTTGTGGTCAAAGCCCTTGGTGGCGGCCAGGAAAGCATGGCCGATATCCTGGCCGATGGGCTTGGGGGTGGTGAAATCCAAAGGCGTATCCTTGACCGGCAGGATGCGGCCGGTGGTATGCATGGAAGGATCGGTTTCCGTGTAAGCGTCTCCGGAGACGGTCAGGATGTGGTCCAGGATCTGGCCGTTGCCTTGGCCCGCCAGGTTGAAATAGCAGTGGTTGCTCAGGTTCACCACGGTGGGCATGTCCGTTTGGGCCTGATAGGTGATCCGCAGGCTGTTGTCCGGCAGCAGGGTATAGGTGATCTCCGCCTGCAAATTGCCGGGGAAGCCCGCCTCCCCATCCGGAGAGGTACGGCGCAGGGCCAGGGTATCCCCTTGGACCTGGGCTGCCCACAGATACCGGTCAAAGCCTTGGGAACCGCCATGGAGGCAGTTGTCCCCGCTGTTGGGGGTAAGGGATATGGTTTTGCCCAGCAGAGGGAAGCTGGCGCCGCAGATCCGGTTGGCATAGCGGCCCAGGGAGGCGCCCAAATGGGCGCTCCCTTGCAGATATCCTGACAGGTCATCGTAACCTAAAGAAACGTCCACCAAGGCTCCGGTACGATCCGGCACCCACAGAGATTGGATGATGCCGCCATAATCCAAGATATCCGCATAGGCGCCCTGCTGATTTTCCAGCCGGTAGCGGGTGACGGCTTGGCCATCGGGCAATGAGCCAAAAGGATGGAGGGTGATCATGGTGGAACGCTCCTTTCTTATTCTACGGTAACGGATTTGGCCAGGTTCCGGGGCTTATCGATGTCGCAGCCCTTGAGCAGGGCCACATAGTAGGCGAACAGCTGTAGCGGGATCACCGCCAGGGAAGGCGCCAGCAGGGGGTCCGCCTTAGGCAGCCACACCACATGGTCCGCCGCCTCTGCCACCTGGGGCTGGCCTTCCTCCGCCAGGGCCAGCACGATGGCCCCCCGGGCTTTGACCTCCCGGATGTTGCTGACCATCTTTTCCCGCAGGGGCCCATAGGTGCAAAGGGCCACCACCAGGGTGCCGGGCTCCACCAGGGAGATGGTGCCGTGCTTGAGCTCGCCGGCGGCATAGGCTTCAGAATGGATATAGGAAATTTCCTTCAGCTTTAGGGAGCCTTCCAGGGCGATGGCCCAGTCCACGTTCCGGCCGATGAAGAAGATATCCTTGCAGCCGAAATACAGGGAAGCCAAATATTTAAGCTGATCCTGGCTTTGAAGCATATGGGTCGCCAGTTCGGGCAGGGCGTTTAGGGCGGCTACGGCGTCCGCCAAGGCCTGGGGGGAAAGGGCGCCCTTACATTGGGCCATGTACAGGGCCACCAGATAGCACACCGCCAGCTGGGCGCTGTAGGCCTTGGTGGTGGCCACGGCGATCTCCGGGCCTGCCCAGGTATAGATCACGTCCTGGCTTTCGTTGGCGATGGAGCTGCCCACCACGTTTACGATGGACAATACCTTGCTGCCCCGGCTCTTGGCTTCCCGCAGGGCAAAGAGGGTATCCAAGGTTTCGCCGCTTTGGCTGATGACGATGGTAATGGTATGGGGGGTGATGATGGGATCGATGTAGCGGAATTCAGAGGCCAGTTCCACGCACACCGGCACCCGGGTGAGCTTTTCGATGTAGGTGCGGGCCACATGGCCCACATGGCTGGCGGACCCGCAGGCGACGATATAGACCCGGTCGCAATCCCGGAAATCCTCCGGGGTGATGTGCTTGAGCTCCAGCTGGATCTGCCCCTCCCGGACCCGGGGACGCAGGGTATCCCGCAGCACCCGGTCCTGCTCCATGATCTCCTTGAGCATAAAGTGGGCGTAGCCGCCCTTTTCCGCTGCCCCGGGGTCCCAATCCACATGCTGGATCTGTTTTTCCACCGGGTCCCCATAGCGGTCGAATACCTGGACCCGGTCCTGGCGGATCACCGCCAGTTCATATTCGTCCAGCCGCAGGATGTCCCGGGTGTGCTTCAACAAGGCGGGGATGTCCGAAGCGATGAAGTTTTCCCCCTGGCCCAGCCCCACGATCAACGGGCTATCCTTGCGTACGGCGATGATCTGATCCGGATGGTCCCTGAAAATGATGCCCAGAGCAAAGGAGCCGGTCAAAAGGTTTACAGCCTCCCGCACCGCCTGCACCGGGTCCCCGTGGTAGCAATGGTCGATCAGCTGGGCGGCGATTTCCGTATCGGTCTGGGAGGCGAAGGTGTAGCCCTTCTCCGTAAGGAATTCCCGCAGCTCCATATAGTTTTCCACAATGCCGTTGTGCACCAACGCCACCCGGCCGCCCTGGCTCAGATGGGGGTGGGAATTCACGTCGCTGGGTTCCCCATGGGTGGCCCAGCGGGTATGCCCCACCCCGATATGGCCGGGCAGCTGGGCCCCTTCCTGGGTCATGTCCCGAAGCACTTGGAGCCGGCCCCGGGCCTTTGCCACCTGGATGGTTCCATTTGCGGCCACGCAGATGCCGCTGGAATCATAGCCCCGGTATTCCAACTTATGCAGGGCCTCCAATAACAACGGCGCCGCTTCCTTTGGGCCCACATAGCCCACGATTCCGCACATATGGTTTTTTCCTCCTAAACATGTAATGCAAATACTCCGCAATGGGGATGGATCTCAGAGAGGTAAGGTTTCCCCTCTATTTTACTATATTCCCCACAAGAAATAAAATGAAAGTTTCCGCTTGCTCGCTACAAAGGCAGGGTAAATCGGAATAATGCCCCGCCCTCCGGCAGGTTTTCGCCGGAAATTTCCCCGCCATGGGCCTTGACGATGCTGGCGCATATGGATAGCCCCAGCCCCATGCCCCGCCGGGCGTCGCCGTTTCCCTCCGCCGGGCCCCCCTCAAAGAGCCGGCTTAATCGTTCTGGCGGGATGCCTTTGCCGTGATCCCGTACTGTGAATACCGCATCCTTGCCCACTTGGGATAGCTCCACCTGGATGGGCGCTTGGCTTTGGCTATGATAGATGGCGTTTTCCATCAGGTTGATGAGGGTTTGCTCAATGAGCGTGGCGTCCATGGGCACCATCAGCAGCTCCGCCGGAGCTTTTACAGACAGGGCCTGGCCGGGAAAACGCCGGCGAATCTGGCCCACAGCCTCTGCCAATACCTCTTCCGCCATTTCCGGCGCCTTGCGTATGGCGGTAGGACCCTGGGTGATCCGGGTAACGGACAGCAGGTTTTCCACCATGCGGATCAGCCACTGGGCATTGTCCCGAATGTCCCGGGAAAGCTGGGCCCGGTCCTGGGGACGCAGAGTCTCCCCGCTTTCCGCCAATACCCCCGCCGCCCCGGATATGCTGGTAAGGGGTGTGCGCAGATCGTGGGAAATGGCCCGCAATAGGTTGGAGCGCAGCCGCTCCGTTTCCGCCTCCAGGGCCGCCCGGTTCCGCTCTCGGGCCAGCAGCAGGTTTTCTTCCACCAGGGCCCATTGGGCCGCAAACAGCCGCAGTAGCTGCGCCGTTTGGGGCCGCTGGGCCAGGGCCCCGCCGTCCTCCACCCCAAAGGCGCCGCCTGCCCGGCCCCCTACCTGCACCGGCAGCAAAAAGGCGGTAGCCGGCGGTTCCTGGCCTTGGGGGAAGTATTGGACCGGAAAGCCGCAGGCCCGTTCCATCCAATCCGATACCACATCCGTGACCGTTTCCTCCTCCCGCAGGGCTAATAGCTGGTTGGTCATGGTATGGAGGGCCTGGGTATCCCGTTGGCTCCGCTGGGCCCGTTCCGCTTGATGCCGGTAGGCCGCCATAATGGAACAGGTCAAAAAGGAGGTACAAAACAGCAGGGCAAAGGTGAACGGATAGCCGGTTTGGGTGAAATTGAAAGCCAGATACGGCCACATGAAAAAGTAGTTTACCCCCAACACCCCCAGCACAGAGGCGATGGCGCTATAAAAATACCCCGGCGTTACGCAAGCCACCAGCATCACCGCCAGGGTGTAGATCACGGAGATATTGCCGTTCCTGGCGAAAAATAGGTTCATCAGCAGGGAAAATAGCGTGGCCGTGCCCATGATCCCCAGCATTTGTGCCAACGGCTTCCAGGTGGGCCGGAAATGCCGCATTTCCGCCTTCAGGTCCCTGAAATATTGATGTAGTATGCCCGCTAATATCCCCATACCGCGCCTCCTCGCTTGGAATGTGTCTCATCCCTATTTTGCCACACCTACCTCCCTTTTGCCAAGGGCCCTGCGCGGGCGGCGGCCCTACGCGGGCGGCGATAGTCGCGCAACAGCGGCTGTTGGCGGCTTGCGGCAGTCGCCCGCGGCGGGGCGGATGAAGCCGCCGCTGCCCGTAGGGCATGGGCAGCGGCTTTGTCCAAGGGGTAGAGCCGTTGCCGTGTCCCTTCTTGACGGCGTTTTATGGGCCAGGCCCCTCGTCGCCGCGGACTCCATCCGCTCGGCCCCGGTAAAATTCCTTTACCGGGGCTTCGCTCATTCCGTCGCGGCTCCTCTCCGGAAAAAGGCACGCTCCCTTTCGCCTGCTCGGTTGCAAGCGCCCTCGCGACGGCTCGCGGTCGCTACCACCTTTTTCCGGGTGGTGGACGGGGCGTGACTAGGTTAGATGAAAGGCCTGGCTTTTCGCCGCCTTTTTGGGGTTGGCGGAAGCGACGGGGGGCCTGCCGGGGCGGCGGGGGCGCGCCGCCGCCCCCCCCCCCAGGGGGGGGGCCGTTTGCCCCCCCCCAAGGGCCGGGTTTTGGGGGGGGGGGGGGGGGGGGGGGGGGGCGTTCCGCCCCCCCCCGGTTGGGGGGGGGGGTTGGGCCCCCCGCGTGGGGGGGGTTTTGGGGGCCTTGGGCCCCCAAAAACGCCGCCGCCCCGGCGTGGCCGCCCGACCTTCCTGCGCCCCCAGGCAACTCCCATATTGCCGATGGATGCAGGCTGGGGATGGGGGAGGCGGGCGCCGTGGGGTACGCGCCGGGGCGGCGGCGGTTTTGGGGGGGGGGGGGGGGGCGCGGGGGGGGCCCCCCCCCCCCCCCAAAAAACGCCCCCCCCGGCCCGGGGGCCCCCGGGGGGCCGTGCAG
>UQRU01000099.1 GCA_900543475.1 uncultured Eubacteriales bacterium | reverse complement strand
TTGCAATGCAAGGCTTTTTCATTTTCCGCCAAAGGGCGGGGCTAATCCCGAACAGGCTTACTGGGCCTTGATCCGGTTCCAGGCGTCGTTGTAGACGGTGATGAAATCCCCCAGGTCGTGGAAGATCTCGCACTTATCCAGCAGCTCTTGGGGCGGGTTGTAGGTGGGATCGTTGATGTATTCCTCCCCCAGGATCTCCAGGGCTGCGGCGTTGGGGGTGGAGTAGCCGATGTATTCCGCGTTCTGGGCCGCCACCTCCGGGTCGCACAGGAAGTTGATGAAGGCTTCCGCGGCCTCGGTGTTGTCGCTGGTCTTGGGGATGATGATGTTATCGAACCACAGGTTGGAGCCGGTCTCCGGCACCGCATAGGCCAGATCCGGGTTCTCGTACATGCACCACATAGCATCGCCGGAGTATACGATGCCCATGGCCGCGCCGCCGGAGATCAGGCGGTCCTTGATGGGGTCGCCCAGGTAGGCCTGCACGATGGGCTTCTGGGCGATGAGGGCCTCTTCCGCCGCCTGGATGTCCGCTTCGTTCCGGGTGTTGATGGAATAGCCCAGCTTCATCAGGGCCACGCCGATGGTATCCCGAATGCTGTCGTACATGAGGATCTGGTCGGCATAGGTCTCATCCCAGAGGATATCCCAGCTGGTCACCGGCTCCTGTACCATGGTGGTGTTGTACAGGATGCCCACCGTGCCCCACATATAGGGGACGGAATACTTGTTTTCCGGGTCGAAATCCAGATCCAGGAACCGCTCGTCGATATATTGGAGGTTGGGGATATTATCCTTATTCAGCTCATGGAGCAGATCTTTTTGGATCAGCCGCTCGATGATATAGTCGGAGGGGAAACAAACGTCGTAGATGCAATCCGCCTCCTCCAGCTTCACCATCATCTCCTCGTTGGTGGCCATGGTGGTATAGTTTACCTGTATGCCGGTCTCCTCTTCAAACTGGGTCAACAGGGCTTCGTCGATATAATCCCCCCAATTCAACACATACAGGGTGTTACTATCCTCTTTGGCGGCGCAGCCGAACAGGGTGCCCACCAGCAGGATGGCCAGGACCAGGGCGATCTTCTTCATTTCTTTTTGTTTCCTCCTTAAGATTAAAAGGTGTTCCCTTATTACAGGCGTTTAGCGGCTGCTTTTTCGGCTTCCCGTTCCTCCTTGAGGCTGCGCAGGTTCACGATCAGCAGCAGGGTGATCACCGCCACGAACATCAAGGTGCTCAGGGCGTTGATCTTGGGGCTGATGCCCCGGCGGGCAATGGAGTAAATATAGATGGACAGGTTCTGGATGCCCGAGGTGGCGAACCAGCTCACCACGAAGTCGTCCAGGCTCAGGGTAAAGGCCAGGATGAACCCGGAAACGATGCCCGGCATAATGTCCGGGATCACCACCTTTTGCAGGGCCATCCAGGGGGTGCAGCCCAGGTCCATGGCAGCCTCATAGAGCCGGTTAGAGCTTTGGCGCAGCTTGGGCAGCACGGAAAAGATCACATAGGGGATGTTAAAGGTAATGTGGGCGATGAGCATACGGGTATAGCCATCCCGAATGCCCATGAGGGCAAATAGCATCATAAAGCTGATGCCCGTCACCAGGTCCGGGTTCACCATGGGCAACTGGGAGATGTTTTCGATCACCGCCCGGCGGCGTTTTTTCATGGAGTGGAGGCCGATGGCCGCAAAGGTGCCCAGGATGGTGGCCACCAGTGCGGAGATCACCGCCACGGACAGGGTCACCCACAGGGCGTCCATAATGGTGGAATCCGCGAACAGGGCCTGGTACCACTTGAGGGAGAAGCCGGTCCAGTTGCCCATGGTCTTGGCCTCGTTGAAGGAATAGACCATCAGCACCAGGATGGGGGCGTAGAGGAAGAGGAGCATCAGGCCCAGGTAGGTGCCCTTGAAGAAGGAGCGCAGCTTTTTCACCAGAGCATACCCCCTTCCTCGCCGGCCTCCCGCTCAGCCCGGCGCATGATGGCCATGGAGATGAGCACCAGCACCAGCAGGATAAAGCTCAGGGCGCTGCCCACAGGCCAAGCGTCCCGGCCCAGGGTGATGAACTGGTTTTCGATCAAATCGCCGTAGAGCATGAACTTGCTGCCGCCCAGGAGCCGGGAGATGGCAAAGGCGGTGATGGCGGGGATGAACACCATGGTGATGCCGCTGATGATGCCGGGGACGGACTGGGGCAAGATCACCTTGAAAAAGGTGGTGACCCCGTTGGCGCCCAGGTCATAGGCGGCCTCCACCAGGGATTTATCCAGCTTCACCAGCACGGAATAGATGGGCAGGATCATAAAGGGCAGGAAGTTATATACCGTGCCCAGCATAATGGCCCCTTCCGTGTACAGCAGGTGCTGGGGGGGCAGGCCGAAGAATTCCAGGATCACGTTGAGGATGCCGGCGCTGTCCAGGATGGCCTGCCAAGCGTAGGTGCGCAGGAGGAAGTTCATCCACATGGGCACGATGAACAGGATGTACAGGATGGCCGCGGTGCTTTTGCGCATGGTGGAAAGGAACCAGGCGATGGGGTAGCCCAGCAGCAGGCAGATCACCGTGGCCTTGAAGGCGATCCACACGGAGCGCAGCAGCACCTGCATGTAGATGGGGTCCTTTAGGGCCGTGGTGATGTTGGCCAGGGTAAAGCTGCCGTCCTTGGAAAAGGCATACCAAATGATCAGCAGCATGGGGGCCAGGATGAAAATCAGCATCCAGACGATATAGGGATAGGCGAAGACCGTCCGCTTCATGCTTCCGCCTCCTCCTCTGCCAGGGCCGCCTCAAAGCGCTCATCCTCGGTGGGCATTTCCTGTTCATCCGGGTTGACGCTCTTGTGCATGATGTGGATGGCGTCCGGCAGGATGGTCAAGCTGACCCGGCTGCCGGGCTCGATATAGTCGGTGGAATGGACGGTCCAAATAAAGTCCCCGGTATCCACCCGGAATTCGTAATGCACCCCCATGAACAGGACGCTCTTCACCACGCCGGTGAGGCTGGAGCGGCTTTCCTCATACAGGTCGATATCCTCGGGCCGCACCACCACGTCCACGGGGGTATGGCTACCAAAGCCCGCGTCCACGCAGGTAAATTCCCGGCCGTGGAAGCGCACCTTATAATCCCCCAGCATGATGCCGGGCAGGATATTGCTCTCCCCGATGAACTTGGCCACGAAGATGTTCTTGGGCTCGTTATAAATATCCACCGGGGTGCCGATCTGCTGGATGACCCCCTCGTTCATCACCACAATGGTGTCGCTCATGGTGAGGGCTTCTTCCTGGTCGTGGGTCACATAGATGAAGGTGATGCCCAGCTTCTGCTGCATCCGCTTCAGCTCGATCTGCATCCCCTTGCGCAGCTTCAGATCCAGGGCCCCCAGGGGTTCGTCCAGGAGCAATACCTTGGGCCGGTTCACCAGGGCCCGGGCAATGGCCACCCGCTGCTGCTGGCCGCCGGACAGCTGCTCGATCCAGCGCTTTTCATAGCCCTTGAGGTTCACCAGCTCCAGCATCTCCTCCACCCGCTGCTGGATCTCCGCCTTGGGGAGCTTTTGGATCTTGAGGCCGAAGGCGATGTTATCGTATACGTTCAGGTGGGGGAATAGGGCGTATTTCTGGAACACCGTGTTGACCCGCCGCTTATAGGGGGGCACCCGGCTCATATCCTTGCCGTCCATGATCACCTGGCCGCTGCTGGGCAGGGCAAAGCCCGCGATCAGGCGCAGCATGGTGGTCTTGCCGCAACCGGAAGGCCCCAGCAAAGTCAGGAATTCCCCATCCCGTATATATAGATCGATATTTTTCAGCACGTCCACGCCGTCGTATTCCTTGCGCAGCCCTTTAAGATCGATCAGATGTTTGCTCATAGTATCCTCCCTGTGGCGGGCTAAAAGGAAGGCGGGGTGGAAACCCACAGCACCTTTGCCTCGCTCCTGCCTGCGTTTTTGATATAATGTACATTGGCGGGCTGAAAGCAGAAGCTCTCTCCCCGGCGCACCCGCAGCCTGCGTTCTCCCAGGTGCAGATAGATGCTGCCTGCCAGCACATAGCCAAATTCTTCCCCCTCGTGGGGGTCCTGGGCCCAGGTCTCGCCGCCTTGGGCCAGGGTCACCAGAATGGGTTCCAATTGATTTTTCTGGGCGTTGGGCACCAGCCATTCAATGGAATAGCCCTGTTCCGGCTCCTCCTTGACGAACATATCCTCCGGGGTAAACACCACCTTTTCCGGCTTCGCCTCGGAAAAAAAGGCCGATAGGTCCGTACCCAGCGCCTCTAGGATATCCGTGAGGGTGGCGATGCTGGGAGAGGTCAGGTTCCGCTCCAGCTGGGAAATGAACCCCTTGGACAGCTCCGTACGCGCGGCCAACTCCTCCTGTGTCAGCCCCAGCTTTAGCCTGAGGCCCTTGATCTTGCCGCCGATGTCTATCATGATCCCGCTTCCTTTCCGGCAAGCCGCCTGGTGGTGGTAAATATAAACCTTGTGTTTAGGCGTTCTAAACACGCATAAAAGATTAAATCATCTTTTTGCGGAAAAGTCAAGTATTACGCAACTTTTTGTTTATAATTATTGTGCGCGCCGGCATTTGCCCCTTCCCTCCATGTATGCTATAATAAAAACGTATTTTTTAGCCCCTATTTTGGCCTAAACCGCCATATCCCATTGCGAGGTAATGCCATGCGCCGTAATCGTTTCCACCGCCGGGCCCGTAAATTTCGCCGCCGCCGCAGCTTTAAGCAAAGCCAATGGTGGCCGTTTTTCCTGATCTTTTGCCTGGCGCTAGCGGCGTTATCCCTATTTGCCCTGGTGGCCTATGTGGCGCTTCCCCAGGCCTCGGAATGGTTGGGCTTTTCCTATCGCGCGCCATTTTTGCCGGAACCCACCCCTGCGCCCACGCCGAGACCCACCCCCACCCCCCATCCCATCACCTATTTTAATCCCACGGAAAATACCCATGAAATGGTGTTCGATGGCTATTCGGATTATCGGTGGTTCGCAGATCCCTATATCTACCAGGATCGCATGATCGTTTCCGCAGGCCAGCTGGATGAAAATTCCCAGGACGTGCATCTGCTCCATATGTACTGGTATGACACCCAGACCCAATCCGCCCAGCGCCTGCCCATCTCCCCCCAAAACGTCCATTTCATGTTCCCCAAGTTCAACGATTCCTGGTTGGTCTATCTGGACGCCAACCTGGACGGCGGCGGCGCCATTATGGCAGTGGATCTTACGGCGGATACCATGACGCCCGTCAAGGTGAAGGACATCTACGTGGGCCAGCCGGAACCTATGCTGGACGGCAATTATGTAGCCTTTATGGACCGGACGGGCACCAAGAAGGAAAAGCTATTCGTATTCGACCTAACCACCATGGAAAGTACGGTAGTGGAAATGTTCTCCGGCACCGTATACGGCCAGAGCAAGCCCAGCCTACAGAATGGGCGGTTATTGTGGGCGGAGCCCTCCTCCACCCAAGGGGATTCGGACCTGAGCTGCATCCGGTATATGCAGCTGGGGGAGGTTGCCCCCCAAAGCGGCATCGGGGGCAACGGCATCTATACCCCCGGCACCTTTGTCCACGACCCCAAGCACAGCGGCAAATACACCGCTTGGCTGTCCGACGTCCACAGCAGCGACACCCAGCTATACGGGGTGGTCGACCTAATGGGAGATCCCTTCCTGATCGACAGCGGGGTGGTGGACTTTGGCATCGGTACGGACTTTGTCGCCTATTCCCGTACAGACGCTTCGGTTTCCCCGGCAACGGAGGCCATCTTCCTGTACATGTTTGAAACCAATAGCATCTACCGCCTGACCCAGGACTATGAGTCCGCCCAGCTTTTAGGGGTCAGCGGGGATTATGTGATCTGGATGGATGTGACCAGCCGGGAGCGGGACATCGTAAAATACGTAAAGATCCCCTAGGAGGAACCATGGCCAAGCAAGCGAAAAGCGTATTTTTCTGCGGGGAATGCGGCTATGAAAGCTCCAAATGGCTGGGGAAATGCCCGGCCTGCGGCAGCTGGAACACCATGGTGGAGACCAAGGCCGTCGCGCCCCAGCCGGGGGGGATTCTCTTGGCGGGCCAGCGCCAAGCCATGCCCTTACGGGACGTGGCCCCGGAGGACGCCCGGCGGATCTCCACAGGCATCGGGGAATTAGACCGGGTGCTGGGCGCTTCCCTGGGAGGGAGCGGCGTGGTCCGGGGCTCTACGGTTCTGCTGGGAGGCGATCCAGGCATTGGCAAATCCACCCTCTTGATGCAGGCGGCGGCCAACCTGACCCAGCAGGGGACCGTGCTATACGTTACAGGGGAGGAAAGCGCAGCCCAGCTAAAGCTCCGGGCCCAGCGATTGGGCGTGGGGGGCGACATGCTGCTGCTGGCGGAAACCGACCTGGAACGCATCCAGCAGGAGGTGGAGCGTACCCAGCCCGCCTGTTTGATCATAGACTCCATCCAAACCATGTATTGCCCCGGCTGCCCCAGCGCCGCCGGCACCGTAAGCCAGGTGCGGGAGGCCACCTCCCTTTTGACCCGGCTGGCCAAATGCACTGGCTGCGCCGTGTTCATCGTGGGCCACGTGACCAAGGAAGGGGCCATCGCCGGCCCTCGGCTCCTGGAACATATGGTGGATACGGTGCTGTATTTTGAAGGGGAGCGCCACGACGCCCTGCGGCTGCTGCGGGCGGTGAAAAACCGCTTTGGCTCCACGGACGAGATCGGCGTATTCGAAATGCGGGCCAACGGCATGGTTGAGATCCCAGACCCTTCCGGCCTGTTCCTCACCGGCGCCCAGGCCCCAGGCTGCGCCGTCACTTGCGCCATGGAGGGCACCCGGCCCATGCTGGCGGAGGTCCAAGCTCTCATCAGCCCTTCCGCCTTCAGCAATCCCCGGCGGATGGCCGCCGGCATGGACGGCAACCGGCTGGTGCTGCTATTGGCCGTATTGGAGAAAAAGGCCGGCCTCAAACTTTACGACAAGGACGTATATACCAACGTGGTGGGCGGCCTGCGCCTGGAGGAGCGCAGCGCGGATCTTGCCATCGCCCTATGCATCGCCTCCGCCCTTTCGGACCTGCCTCTGCCCCCCCACACCGCCCTGCTGGGGGAAATCTCCCTCACCGGGGAAGTGCGCCCCTGTAGCCGGCTGGAAAAGCGGCTGCAAGAATGCGCCCGCCTGGGCTTTTCCCAGGTGATCCTCCCGAAAAGCGATAACCTGCCCCACCTGCCCGGGATAAAATATTCCTTCGTTTCCCATATTCGTGAAGCAATGTTCTTGCTTCATGGATGAATGTGTGCTATAATAATCCTCGCGGCAAAGTTTTGTGCCTGTAGCTCAGCTGGATAGAGTGTCAGACTCCGACTCTGAAGGTCGCACGTTCGAATCGTGTCAGGCACGCCAAGGGCGCGTTGCAGATTGTATCTGCAACGCGTTTTTTTGTGGTGCGCCGGAGCTGGCTGAAATGCGCCTAACATCCCCCCTCCGAGGCCGGCCAAGGCGCGGCTTTACCAGCAAGCGGAATTTGAGCCCCGGCGTTTCCGCTGATTCGGCCTACTCCATAACGCGCTAAAACGCCTCCCCCCATGGATTCCCCAGCCCCAACCAGCTGCAACTTTGGTTCCGATCCTTTTATCCGTTTCCTGCCAATCGCCTGCTTCCTGCCGGATATGGGAACCGCGTTTCCCGATCGGCTAAGCCGTCCCCCTGGGGAC
>UQRU01000098.1 GCA_900543475.1 uncultured Eubacteriales bacterium | reverse complement strand
CCCACTGCCAGAGCATTTTGGTCAAGGAGGGGGACCGTGTCAAGCCCTCCACAAAGCTGGCCACGGTGGGCTCCACCGGGGTTTCCACCGGCAACCATCTGCATCTGGAAATGCGGCTGAGCGGGATTTTCCTCGACCCTGCCCTGCAGCTTGGAGTTGTGTCATGAGGTGGGGGAAGGTGTGGGTCAGCCCATGGCTTTTGGCGCTCATTGCCCTTTTCTTTGCAATTGACAAATCCGTCTATGCCCCTTTGGTAGTGCTCAGCGCCCTGCTTCACGAGATGGGCCATCTGGCGGCGCTTCGAAACTGCGGCATAGAAGTCAGGGAGGTTTGCTTTCACCCCTTCGGCATTGAAATGAATGCGCCGGGGCTGACCTATCTGCCCTACCGGGACGAGCTTTGCATTGCCGCAGCCGGCCCCCTTGCTAACTTCCTGGCTGCCATGTGCACCGTGGCGCTTGTCGCCCTTGTGGGCGCCTTCGACGGAGCACTCTTTTTCACGGTGTGCAATCTTGCGCTGGCCCTTCTCAACCTCATGCCCGTGTCGGGGCTCGACGGAGGCCGCATGCTCAGCGCCCTGGTTTTGCCCGCCATGGGGCTTGCCCGGGGAGAAACGCTGCTCTCCGTGGTCAGCGCCGTTGCCTCGGCGGCCATTCTGGCCGCCGGCCTGCTGCTGCTCTATGTGACGAGATACAACTTTTCTCTGGCCCTCATCGGCTGCTACCTTCTGGCCCGCAGAGCACTGGGAAAACGCCCCGCAGCAGCCTAAGAACCTATCCGCAGCACCCTTAAGGCAAAGCCCCCCTGCCCGCCGTGCGGGCAAGGGGGCTTTTTTGCTCTCCCCTTTTCAAAACGCCCGGAAGGGAAACAAAAAGGGAGGGCCTTTGGGCAGGGCAGGGCTTTTGAAAGGGTTTTTTGGCGGGTTTTGGGCGTATGGGGATTTCCCCCCGTCCCACACCGGTTCCTAAAAACTCCCCCCCCCCCCCCAACGCGGGGCGGGCCAGCACATATGGCCGAAAAACAGAAGAAGCTTCCCCCCTGGTTTTCCCCCGCTTTTTTCAAAAGCGGGCAGGGGTTTGGGGGCGGAGCCCCCAATCGCCCCTCTGGCCGCCTATTTCTCGCTGCTGCCCAGCTTTCCCATGCCCCGCTGGGATTCCATGGCCTGCAGGGCGTCGTAAGGGACTTCCTGAACCTGGGTCTCGGGCACCGGCAGCAGCACCATCTGGGCGATGGCCTTTTCCGCCGGATACAAGATGCACAGCCCCGCCGCTTCTTCCTGGGCCAACTGCGCCCGAGCCTGGGGGCCTGCGATATACAGCGGCACGGGATTATGATTGGTCACAGGGATAAACCATTCCCCCCGGTACCCGCTATCGATGACCCCGCACCGCTGGCCGATCCCCCGGGTGCCGGAGGAGCCCCGCTCCTGGATCTGGAAATAATAGCCCGGATCGCAGGCGCTGGCAATGCCTGCGGGCAGGGCTCGGGTCTCATGGGCTTCCAAACAGACCGGGTCCTCCTCCAAGCAAAGGTAAATATCATAGCCTGCATCCTCCCGCCTTTTGGAGGGCAGCACCGCCCCCGGCCGCAGCCGGGAAAAATACAAGGTTTCCATATGGATGCCTCCTATCCTTATTCCGCCTGGATGCCCTGGGCCCGATGCAGGATCATTTCCGCTGCGATACTAATGGCGATCTCCGCAGGAGTTTCCGCTAAAATGGGCAGGCCGATGGGGTTATGGATACGGGCAATGTCCTTGGCCGTAAACCCGCTTTCCATCAATCGTTTGCTGGTGGCCGCCATCTTAGCACGGCTGCCGATGAGCCCCACATACCGGGCTGGGGTGCGCAGCGCCTGCTCCAATACCCCGTAATCCGCCATATGGCCCCGGGTCATGATGGCGATATAATCCTGCCGCCGCACCTGAATGGAAGCCCCAAAGTTTGCCAGATCCCCCACCAGCGTCTGGACGGCGCCAGGAAAATCCTTGGGGTCCGCAAAATCCGGCCTGTCCTCAAAGATCACCGGCCGGAATCCCACATGGGCCAGCACCGGCACCAACTCCCTGGAAACATGCCCGCCCCCGAAGATATACACAAAGCCTGAGCTGGTCACCGGCATGACCAGCAAAAAGGGTTGGCCCTCCTCTTCCTGCAGCACGCTTCTGGGCCGTAGCAGCGGGCGGACCCGATGGTCCTCCATCTGGTCCCCTGCCAGCCGCTCGCCCGAACGGCCATACAGGGCCGCCGTCCAGCCCCGTTCGCCTTGAGGCTCTAATGCCATCCATATATCTTGATCCTCTCCCAAGGCTTGGGCCATGGCCTGGAAAAACGCCAGGTTTGCAGGGGTACAATATTGGAAAAACACCCGCACGTTCCCGCCGCAGATCATGCCGATGTTGGCGGAATCCTTGGCGTTTAGGCTGAAGGCGTCCACCTGGGAGCAACCCTGGGCCAGAAGCGCTTTGCCCCGCTGCTGGGCCCGGTATTCCATGACGCCGCCGCCGATGGTGCCCAAAAAACTGCCGTCAGCCAGGATGGCCATACACGCGCCGGCTCCCCTGGGGGCTGATCCCCGGCTTTCTATGATGGTGCATAGCATGGCGTTTTGTCCTTGGGCCAGCCGGTCTCGTAAGCCTTCTACCAGTTTTTGCATATCCCTTCCCGCTTTCTTTGGAATTTGTAACCCTATCATAGCATGCCCGCCCGGCCCAGGGCTATGCAACGGATACTGAAAAAAAGGGGGTACCTTACGGTATCCCCCACCAAAGCTAAGGCGAGCGCCTATCGCTAGCGGCAGCCCAAAAGGCTAAAAGAAAGGATAGATATGGGCGTTAAACCAATTATATCCCAGATCCAGGGAAGGGATCGCGCCGAGGCGCATCATTTGGCCTGCCAGCATCCACAGGAGCGCCACCACCAGCAAAACCAGCAACACCACCGCCACCAAGCCCAGGGCGCGCAGGAAACCGCCTCGTTGCGTTGTTTCCTCTTCTTCCAGCAGGTTCACTTCCTGCCAATCCTCCCAATCCTCCTGCCAGGTCGGGACCGGCTGGGGATCGGAGGCTTGGCTGGCCGGCTGGGGTTTTGCAAGGGGCGCAGGCTCCGGCTGCATTTCATTTTCAGGACCTGGCAAAGGCTCCGTCAGGGATGAGGAAGCTTCCAACACAAAGGCAGCATTATCCTGCTGCAAGGGGGTGAAGCTGGATACTGGCGCAGGCCGGGGCACCGTATGCACCGCCTGGGGGGGCAAGGGTTCGGCAGGGGTGGCAAGGACCTGTTGGGAAGCCTGCATTTTGGCCATACCTAACAGCCAGCCTTCCATATCTGTTGGGGTAAAACCGGTTTGTATGGTGGCAAGCGCCTGGGAAAAAACCGCTTTTGTCAGCTTAGCGGCCTGATCGTTATCGTTCAGATAGGACATGCCTACCCGCTGGATGCTGGGGGTATACCGGGTGACCCAGTCCCGTACCGCTGCGGGGTCCTGTTCCCGCAGCCCTGTTACGATCCCCTCCTGGCTCCATTCCATCGGTATGCTTCCTTTCGTCAAAATCATTTCTTAGGTACCATTATATAGTCTTTTTCTATCCCCTGCAAGCGACCAATTCCCCAGTTGCAAACCGGGCGACAGTATGGTATCATACCAAGATAATTTGCGTCCCACAGGCACTGCCCCCTGCAAGCATAATTCGGCCTTGCGGTTGCAGCTATGGCAAACCGTCTGGCGCCATCCTGCGGCCGCAATAGAGAAAGGAGCGTTGGATCATGAACATCACCATCACCAAGACACAATCCCCAAAGCCCCTGCCGGATAATGCGACCTTAGGCTTTGGCCGGATCTTTACGGATCACATGTTTGCCATGGAATATACCTCTGGCGCTTGGCGCGACCCCCGCATTGTTCCTTATGGGGATATTTCCCTTCCGCCTGCTGCAGCGGTATTCCACTATGGGGCGGAGGTATTTGAAGGGCTTAAGGCGTACCGCCGCAAGGATGGCGGCGTGCAGCTGTTCCGGCCCCTGGATAACATGCACCGGCTCAACGATTCTGCGGCCCGGCTCTGCCTGCCTCAGATCGATCCGGATATGGGGCAAGAAGCCCTTAAAGCCCTGGTGAAGCTCGACGCCGCCTGGGTGCCCAGCGCGCCGGGCACGTCCTTGTATCTGCGGCCCGTGCTGTTCGCCACGGATCCGGACCTATCCTTGCATGGGATCCGGCAGGCCAGCTTTTACATCATCGCTTCCCCTTCTGGCAGCTACTATAAGGAAGGGCTGGCGCCGGTGCGCATCATGATCGAGACCCAGGATGTTCGCGCAGTACGCGGCGGCACCGGCTATGCCAAGTGCGGCGGCAACTACGCGGCTGCCACCCGCGCAGGCGACCGGGCGGAAAAGCTGGGCTTCTCCCAGGTGCTGTGGCTAGACGGGGTGGAGCGCAAATATGTGGAAGAAGTGGGCAGCATGAACGTCATGTTCAAGATCGAAGGCCGGGTGGTGACCCCCCAGCTTACCGGCTCCGTACTGCCTGGCATTACCCGGCGCAGCTGCATCCAGCTGCTGCAGGATTGGGGGGTGCCGGTGGAGGAGCGGCTGGTAAGCGTGGAGGAGCTGCTCAGCGCCGCCCGGGACGGTAGGCTGGAGGAGGCCTTTGGCTGCGGCACTGCCGCGGTTGTCTCCCCCATTGGGGAGCTGGTGTTTGGCCAGGAACAAGCGGTGATCCATCAGCGGCAGATCGGCCCCCTGACCCAGCGGCTTTACGATGCCCTGACCGGCATACAGTATGGCACGGCGCCAGATCCCCACGGATGGGCCATGCGGGTGATCTAAAAACTTGCCTCCCGTTGCGGGCCGGCCCATTGCCGGCCCCCTTTCTTTTGCATATGCTTTGCCCTGTTTCGCATAGGCATAATCAGGGAAGGCCCCGGGTTGCAAAATGCAGGGGTTTGTGGCATAATATAGCATGTATTTTTATGGCAATGGTGCCAGAGGTGGTTTTTATGGAGTTTTTTAATCGGATCGGCGACTTTGCGAAAAACGTAGGCGACCGTACCAACGATATGTTGGAGATCGGCAAGCTGAATTCCCGCATCCACGGGGAAGAGGATGCCATTGAGCAGCATTTTTACGACCTAGGCGAATATATCTGGGAAAAGTTTGAATCCGGCGTGGCCATGGATGAACGGGCTACGGTGATCTGTATGGCCATTCGGGAGCGAAAGGGGAATATCCGCTCCATGGAGGAGGAGATCCAGCAGATCAGGCTGGCCCAGGAGGAGAACCGCCAAGCCCGGGCCCAAGCCCGGCAGGAGGCAAAAGAGCAGGCCCGGCAGGCAAAATCCGCCCCGGCAACCGAAACTTGCCCCATCTGCGGCGCGACCATCGCGGCAGGCTCCAAATTCTGTGGCGATTGCGGCAATCAGATCCGTTAATTGCCCTGGTTGCGTCATCCGTATGGAAAAAAGCGGCGTTGCGCCGCTTTTTTTCGTCCTTTCCCTTTTCCTGTGCTGCCTGCACAGCTTGCTGCCGTTTTTTCATCAAGCAAACAAATTTTTTTGCCAGCTGTTAAAATGTTGGTTTTCTTGGTTGCTTTGCGCTCCCAGGTGGTATATAATCAACGTAGATAAACCTTCGATTTAAGCCTTTGTTTTCTGGGCGCTCGGCCCGCTTTCAATTCGAATCTTTTTTTTGCAGTGTATTCACAGGTTGCACTGTATAAAATAATGTCATAAGGAGTGTCATCTGCTATGAAGTATGGTCGTATCTACAATTTCTCCGCAGGCCCCAGCATGTTGCCGGAACCGGTATTGGAGGAAATCGCCGGCGAGGTGCTCAATTACAAGGGCTCCGGTATGAGCGTTATGGAAATGAGCCACCGCTCCCAGGTGTTTCAGACCATCGTGGACGAGGCTGAAGCGGACCTGCGGGAGCTGATGAACATCCCCGACAATTACAAAGTCCTCTTTATCCAGGGCGGCGCTACCCTGCAATTCTCCATGATCCCCATGAACCTGATGAAGAACGGCGTGGCGGATTATATCGTTACCGGCGGATGGAGCAAAAAGGCCTATACCGAAGCCAAAAAGTTTGGCAAGGTAAACCTCTTGGCCTCCAGCGAGGACCGGAATTATAGCTATATCCCCGATGTGTCCGACCTGCCCGTCAGCCCGGATGCAGACTATGTGTACATCTGCGAAAATGAGACCATCCATGGCACCACCTATCGGGACCTGCCCAATACCAAAGGTAAGATCCTGGTTTCCGACCAATCCTCCATGTTCCTGTCCAAGCCCTGCAACGTCAGCGACTATGGCCTGATCTATGGCGGCGTCCAGAAGAACATCGGCCCCGCCGGCATGGTCATCGTCATCATCCGGGAGGACCTGATCCGCTCCGATCTGGACGAGCGCACCCCCATCTATCTGCGCTATGACACCCATGCCAACAACGGCTCCATGTACAATACCCCCAACTGCTGGTGCATCTACGTTTGCGGCAAGGTGTTCAAATACCTCAAGAGCATCGGCGGCCTGGAGGCCATGGCCAAGCGGAACGAGGAAAAGGCCAAGATCCTCTATGACTTCCTGGATCAATCCAAGATGTTCCGCGGCACGGTGGATAAGGCGTTCCGTTCCCTTATGAACGTGCCCTTTGTCACCGAAAGCAAGGAGCTGGACGCTGAAGTGGTCAAGGCCACCAAGGCCGCTGGCTACGACAACCTGAAGGGCCATAAGAGCGTAGGCGGCCTGCGGGCTTCCATCTACAACGCCATGCCCAAGGACGGCGTGGAGGCCTTGGTCTCCTTCCTGCGGGACTTTGAAGCCAACCATAAGTAAATAAGGAGGCACATTATGCGTATTCTGGTAACCGATGGTATGGATAAAACCGCTCTCGCCCAGCTGAAGGCCAATGGCCATGATGTGGTGGAGCAGTTCTATGAGCCCGATGCCCTGGGCGCCGCGCTGAAGGAGTTCGACGTATGTGTGGTGCGCTCCGCCACCAAGGTCCGGGCCCAGCACATTGACCAGGCTAAGGAAGGCCGCCTGAAGCTCATCATCCGGGGCGGCGTCGGCGTGGACAACATCGATGTGAAATATGCCGAGGACAACGGCATCACCGTGCGTAACACCCCCCGGGCCAGCAGCAATTCCGTTGCGGAATTGGCCATCGCCCATATGCTCTCCTGCGCCCGGTTTGTGTCCGTTGCCGGCCACACCATGCGGGAAGGCAAGTGGGAAAAGAAAGCCTATGGCAAGGGCATTGAGATCGGCGGCAAGACCCTGGGCGTGATCGGCTACGGCCGCATTGGCCAGGCCCTGGGCCGTATGGCCCAAGCCCTGGGTATGCAGGTGCTGGCCTATGATATCTTCAAGGTGGATGGCCTGGAGTGCGACACCATGCACTATGTGGAGATGGACGAGCTGCTTGCTAAGTCCGACTTCATCTCCCTCCATACCCCTTCCATCGACGGCAAGCCCTTCATCAACGCGGAAACCATCGCCAAAATGAAGGACGGCGTGGTGTTCATCAACACCAGCCGGGGCAACAACGTGGATGAGGACGCCCTGCTGGAGGCCCTTAACAGCGGCAAGATCCGGGCTGCCGGCCTAGATGTTTACGCCAAGGAGCCCCCCACCAACGAGGCCCTGATCAACCATCCCGCCGTCTCCTGCACCCCCCACATCGGCGCTGCCACTGTGGAGGCCCAAAAACGCATCGGCGCGGAGATCGTGGACATCATCGAAGGCTTCGGCAAATAATTCCTTTGGTTTTCCCTATGCGGGGGCTCTGCCCCCGCTTCAGCTTGTCGAAAAACCTCTGGCGAATGGAAGATCGCGGCCCTTTTAGGCTTTAATCGGATTTGGCGGCATGTACGG
>UQRU01000097.1 GCA_900543475.1 uncultured Eubacteriales bacterium | reverse complement strand
GGGGGGGGGGGGGGTTGGGGGGGCCCCCGGGCCCCCCAAAACATGGGGGGGGGGGGCAATCGGGGCGGGCCCCCTGGGCGCGGTTCCGGCGCCCGCCGCCCCCCCCGGGCCGCAACGGCCTATGCCGGCCTCGGGGCAAAGAGAAAGGGCAGCACAAGCCGCCCTTACGAATGGGTCACGGAAAGCCTCAGTCCTTGGCAGGAGGATACTCCGTGCAAAGGAGCCGATAGGGAGGCTCATCCTCCTCGATGGTGGGGAACCGGCCCAGGGGCTCCAGGAAGCGGTTGTCCGTATTGTCGTCGTTGCACATGGAGACCTCGCCGATCAGCACGGAGCCGCCCCCCTGGGGGATGACGAACTCGTGATAGTAGTAGGGATACAGGGTGAGGCTCTCGCCGGGATGCAGGGTGATCACCGTTCCGGCGGGCACCGTATAGCGGCGGCCGTCCTGGAAGATCTCCACGTCCGTATCCGCCAGCTGTTCATCCTTGGTGGCGTTGTAGAGCTTGAACTCGATGTTGCCGCCGCCCCGGTTGATGATGTCCTCCATCTTGTTCCAGTGGAAGTGCATGGGGGAAACCTGCCCCTCGTCGCACATGATGATCTTTTCCGCGTAGCACTTGGTATACTTGTCGTTGTGGACGTTGCCGTTGCGCAGGGTGATCAGGGCCAGGCCCAGATGGGCGTAATCCCCCATGCCGTAGTCCGTCACATCCCAGCCCAGCTGGTTGTCCCGGATCTCATCGTATTCGTGTCCCTTGGTCTCCCACTCCTCCGGGGTAAACTTGAGGAAGGGGGGCAGCTCAAAGCAGTGTTCAGCCAGCATGGCTTCAAAACGGCGGATGACCGCATTGATCTCAGAGCGTTTCATTTTGCTTTCTCCTTTTTCATTTTAACTGGTCCGTATGCGATTCAGCTTATTCCAGGTTGGCGTGGTATTGCCACAGGCCCTTCATATCCAGGCCCTGGCGGTCGATGAGCATCTTGGCCACAATGTCCCCCAGCAGCAGCAGGGTCTGCTCAAACAAAGAGGTCATGGGCTGCTGGGAATCGATCTCGTCCTCCAGGTAATACTTGGTGCGCACAGGCACCCGCACCATAAAGGCGGCGATGTCCTTGAGGGGGCTGTTGGGGTTGGAGCCGATGTGGACCACCTTGGCGCCCAAGGCATGGGCCTTTTGGGCGATGCCTGCGGGAAACAGGGTGGTACCGCTGCCGGACCCCACGATCAGCAGGTCCTCCGGGGTAATGGCAGGCTCGGTGATCTCCCCCACGATATGGGTGTCGATCCCCAAATGGGCCCAGCGCTTGGCCATGGCCTCCAGGGATAGCAGCACCCGTCCTACCCCTACGAAAAACACCTTCCGGCTGGAAAGCACCGCTTCCATCAGCTGTTCCACAGACTGGGGGTCAATGGCGGACAGGGCGGTGTCCAGCTCCGAAAGGACCAGGGCCCGCACGTCCTCATAGGTGGGATCTTGCTTCATGCTTCCTCCTTTATTGGGATAGCGCCTGCTGCCGCAGGGCGCGAAGGGCAGCCCAGCTGCCGGTTAGGTCGTCCCGCTTCAGGCAGGTGCTGCCCGTGACGAAAATATCCACCAGCTCCTTGCCGTAGCAAAGGATGTTATCCGGGGAGATCCGCCCGTCGATCTCGATCTTTACGGGCAGCTCCCGCTGCTGGATCATATCCCGTAGCTCCCGGATCTTGCGTTCTCCATAGGGGACCTGCTTCTCCTTGGCGCTGCCTGCGTAGCCGGGATTGATCAGCATCAGCAGCACGGTATCGCACTTTTCCAGCACATACTCCAAGGTGGTCAGGGAGGTAGCCGGCTTGAGGGCGATGCCCGCCCGGGCGCCGGCCCGGTGGATCATGTTCAAACGGTTGTCCAGATGGGGCTCGCACTCCCCGTGGAACACCAGCTGATCCACCCCTATATCCAGCAGCTCCTCCACAAAGTAATCCTGCTCCCGGGCCATCAGATGCACGTCAAAGGGCAGGTTGGTCTTTTTACGGAGCTGCCGCACCACGTCCAGGCCGATGGGCATACTGGGGCTGAAATAGCCGTCCAGAATGTCCACATGCAGCATGGGGCAGCCGCTGTTTTCCAGCTCCCGCACCTGGGCTTCCAGGTTGCATAGATCCAGGCAGATCAGGGAAGGGGAAAAGATGCAGGGCTCGTTCCAAAGGCTCATAGGGCGCTCTCCTTTCGGATCCTTTCGATCTCAGCCAGGGTGGGCAGGGATTCGATGGCGCCCTTTTTCTGCACGCAGAGCCAGCCTGCCGCGTTGCCGTATTCCATGGCCTCCTGAAGCAGGCTTTTTGTCAGCTGCTGGGTGCTGTACACCCCCTTGTGCAGCAGGCAGGACAGGAACCCGCCCCAGAAGGCGTCTCCCGCCCCGGTGGCGTCCACCGCCTTGGCGGGCCGGCCGGGAAGCTCCCACACGGCGTCCTGCCAATAGCACCGGGCCCCCTGGGCGCCCAGGGTCTCCACCACCACGGCAATGCCCGTTTCCGCCGCCATGGCCTGGATGCCTTCCTGGCCTCCCATAAAGTCCGTCTCCTCCTCGGAGATCTTCAGAAGGTCCACATAGGGCAGGATGGCCGCTACGGATGCCCGGGCAGCCGCCCGGTCGCCGCCCCACATCAGATCCCGGTAGTTTACGTCAAAGCTGACCATGTACCCCCGCTTTGACGCCTGGCTTAGGGCGTAGGCGGTGGCTTCCGAGGCCGGGGGCGCGGACAGGGAACAGGAGCCCGCATGTAGGATCCTGGCGCCCTGGGCCAGGGCAACGTCCACATCGGCCTTGGTCAGGAACATGTCCGCGCCAGGCTTGCGGGCAAAGGTAAAGCTCCGCTCCCCTCCTGGGCCCAGGGTAACAAAGGCCATGGTGGTCACAGCCTCCTGCACCATAGCCGGGCAGAGGGCCGCAACCTGGTTTTCCTTTAGGGTATCCAGCAAAAACCGGCCGAAATCATCCGCGCCCACCCGGCCGCAAAAGCCTGCGGACAGCCCATTGCGGGCTACCGCGATGGCCGCGTTGGCAGGGGCGCCGCCGGCTTTGCGTATGTATACACCAGCCTCCTCCCCTGGCAAAAAGTCGATGACCATTTCACCGACGCTAATCAGGTCCAGCATGCATTCCATCCTTCCATATTATGTTTTATAAACGAAGCAGCAATCTAAAAGAAGTGTAGCATAGTCCCCCCCAGGTTTCAATAGGCCCAAGGGGACTTACCGGGATAAAATCGGTTCTTTTTCAGGCCCGGGCGCCTCTCTTCCGGAACGCGGGCGCCCTCCCCGGAAAAAAGCGGGGGCGGAGGATGTCCTTCCCCCGCCCCTTATTAAACCGAGCCGCTTTCAGCCGGCCAGAAAAACATGCTCCACCAGGATCTTTAACCCGATCAATATCAAGATAACGCCGCCGGCCAACTGGGCCTTTGCGCGGCACCGGCCTCCAAAAATACTGCCCGCTTTGATGCCAATGGCGGAAAGCAGGAACGTGGTCACTCCAATGCACCCCACCGCAGCCCCCAGGTTCACATCCGGCAGCAGGGCGAAGGTGACCCCCACCGCCAGGGCGTCGATGCTGGTGGCCAGGGCCATGAGCAGCATGGTCCGAAAGCCGAAGGAAGCGTCTGCACAGCTTTCCTCTTTGGAAAAGGATTCCTTGATCATGTTGCCGCCGATGAAGGCCAGCAGCACAAAGGCCACCCAATGGTCCACCGCGGTGATGTAGGCTTGAAAGGCCGCGCCCAGCAGATAGCCCAGGGTTGGCATCAGGGCTTGGAAGCCGCCGAACCAGATCCCCACGCACAGCATATGCCGCAAGCGCACCTTGCCCGTTGCAAGGCCCTTGCACACGGATACCGCAAAGGCGTCCATGGATAACCCCACCGCTAAAAGCAGCAATTCCGCAAAGCCCATTCCCGTACCATCTCCTTTTTCCGCCTCAGCCCCAAAATAGGCTTGCGTCCATGCCGCCCTAAGGCAACATGGACGCGTACCATTGTATCATCTTTTCGTGGGCGTTGCAACGCAAAAGCCTTGCAGCCCCGGCATTTTTCCTATTGCCCCGGGCTGGGGGCAGGGGTCGCGGCCGGCTCGACGGCAGGCAGGGGCGCGCTCAGCCGCAGGGCTTTGGCAAAATCCCCCAGGTAAGCCTCGTCCTCGTAAGACAGCTCCACCACCTTACCCTCGATGGAGGAGGCCATCACCATTTTCCCGTCCCCAACGCACACGCCGCAGCGGTGATTGACCCCTTCGTCCGTATATTCAAAGAACAGGATATCCCCTGGAGCCACATCCTCTAGCTTGCGAATGGTCATCAGGACCCGGTCCCCCATGCTGCTGCTGGCGGCCAATTGGCTGGCCGGGAGCCGCTGGGCGTCTATGCCCGCCGCCTGGAAGCAGGCATATACCAGCCCCGCATCGTCATAGCTTTCCGGGCCGGAGCCCCCGGCGGAAAACGGCTTGCCCACCAACGCCAAGGCCGGGGCGATCAGATCCTCCCGGGGCGGGGGCATCTCCGTGATCCGTAGGGCATAGGCGAAATCAGCCGGGTCTTTTTCGATGCATATCGACAGAATTGCCATCTGGCCCTTCGCCGTCCCGCTCCCGGGATCTTCCTCCAGCTCAACCCAGGCTGGCGAATAGGGATTATGTTCCCGCAAGGTACACCAGCCAATGGTTTCTCCATCCGCATCGTCATAGAAGAACAGGATGTCGCCCGGGATAGTCTGGTTGATGTCATCGATCCGCCGGCTTTTGCCTTCCATCTCCTGGGCCAATTCCGTGGCGGAGCCCCGCTCCTTCACATCCAGGCCATAGATCCTAAGGCAGGCGCGCACCATGTGGGTCTCGTCCGTAAAAGGCCAGTCCCGCCAGATGGTTCGCAGGATCGCAGAATTGATATTCTGGCCGGGGGTAGTGGACTCGCTTGTGGGCGCGGCGGCCTGGGCTGCGGCCGTCGCCTGCTGGGATTCCAGCAGGCCGGCATAGGTAAAGCTGCCTTCCCAGGCACATTCCCGATCCGGATATACATAAAGCCTATCCAGGGTGATGGGCAGCTTCCCATAGCCGCCTACCAGCTCCATCCGGTAGCACAGGCCGTTGGTATCGATATCCACCGCCACGCATTGGGCCATAACGTTGTCCCCATGGGTGGCGCCCACGGTATATTCCGCCCATTCCCCTTCCGCCAGCAGCCAGGTTTCCGCCAGTGTTTCGGCAGCCTCTATATATTCCGCCTGCACTTCCGGTTCTCTGAGCTGCTGGGAGGCGTCCTCCGGCAGCTGGGCAAGGGGAATGTTATAGGCCGGGTCGAAGAAGCGGCCGGTCTCCATAAAATACACCTGCCCGCTCATGGCGTTGATGAGGGCCAGCACGTATTCCGGTTCCGCGGCCGGGTCGCTGCCATAGGACACCTCCCAGTAGTCTCCATATTGTCCGGTAGCGTCCTTCCAGAAGGCAGCCGCCGCCTCCGGGGGCAGCTCCATCCCGAACATGGACGCCAGCACAACCCGGGCGCTATCCAGGGCGGCTTCCCGGGTGATATGGGCCGCTCCCGGCTCCCCCTGGGTGTAGGCGGCCGTCTGGATCACCTGGCCCTCCAATGCCTCCCGGCTGGCGCCCCCTGCCGGGCCGATGGGCAGCTGGCCGCTGCCGGCCGCCGGCTCCAGGCCCTCCGCCGGCACCTCGCCCACCTTCTTGACCCCGGAGAGAACCGCGTCTTGGTTTACATAGGTGGCGATGGCAAACGCCCCGGTGGCGCACAGCAATACCGCCAGCACCAGCAGCACTATTTTTTTCTTCATACGCATACGCCTTCCTTTCCCTTGGTTTTCTCCATTGTCCCACAGGGCGTTTACCAAATCGTAAGGGGGATATTAGGAAGTTGTGAAATCCACCTGTACCTGGGTCCCCAGCTCCACCTGGGAAGCGAAGGAAATGCGGGCCCTGTGCAGGGCGGCGATCCGATGGCACAGGGCCAGGCCCATGCCCTTGTTGCCCGTCATGCTGCCCCGTTTGGGTGGCGTCCTGGCCATGGCCAGGGTCGCTTCATCCATGCCGCAGCCATTGTCCGTCACCGTGAGGCAGCCTTCCCGAAAGGAAAGCTCCACCTGGGTGGCGCCGGCCTCCAGGGCGTTTTTCACCAGGTTATTGACCAGGCTTTGCAGCAGCGCCCCGTCCCCCTGTATTTCCCCATCGGTGGGTAGATAGCTTACCCGGGGAAAAGCCTTGGCCGCCCCTGCGAATAGCGCCGCCACCGGCACCTGCTCCACCCGCACGCTGCCCTCCCGCAGGTTGCCCAATAGGAGCAGCCGCTCCGCCAGGTCGGTCAGCCGGCGGCTCTCCTGCACGATAAATTCCGCCGCCTCCTGCCGCTCCACTTCCGAAGCGTTGGCCAGCTGCAAATATTCCCCATAGCCGCACACGGCGGTCAGGCTGGTCCGCAGCTCGTGGGCCAGCTGATCCATGGGCCGGTACAGGGCCCTAAGGGCCCAATACAGACCCAGGGCCACCGCAGCCGCCACCGCCGCGCCCCCTGCCAGCAGCGCCGCGGACAGCCGCCGCTGCTCCCGCACCACCTGGGTCACATCCCGGTGATACACCAGGCGCATCTGCTCCGCCCCAGGCAGCGTCCCGTCGATGCGCAGCATATAGCGCGCCCCTTCCCGTTCCATGACAGCCACCCGGCCCTCGATCCGGGGCCGCACCGCCGCCCCCGCCAACAGCAGCCCGTTTTCCGTGACGCTCAGGTCCACGCCCAGCCGGTGATAATTGGCCACCAGAGCCTGGGCCAGGGCCATATGGGCCGGCAGGTCCTCCTCCTGGCGTTCCTGTAGGGTGGCCACATCCAACGCCAGGGAGCGAGCCGCCAGATCATGGATGTGGAGGGCGGCTGCCCTTTCGTTTTCCATGGCCTGATCCAAGGCCCCCTTGCCGATCAAAAACAAGCACAGGTAAAAGGCCGCCACAAACAGGGCCAGGCTGAACACATAGTTCTTTTCCCACAGCTTGAGCCCCAGCCTATTCCCCTTCATCCCGTACCTCCAACCGGTAACCTACCTTGTACACGGTCTTGATCCGCTTCTCCAGCCCCAGCTTTTGCCGGAGCCGGCTCACATGCACGTCCACCGTGCGAATATCCCCATAAAACCCATTCACATTCCAGGCCTTATCCAATATCTTCTCCCTGGACAGGGCTAGGTTCCGGTTGATGGCCAACGCCTCCAGCAGGGCGTATTCCTGGGGCGTCAATTCCACCGGCTCCCCGCCCCGGGTCACGGTCTTGGCGTCAAAATCAATGGCCACGTCGTCCACCCGGAATACCCCCTGGCCCGTCTTCATGGTGCGCCGAAGCACCGCCTGTACCCGGGCTACCAGCTCCAACGTCTCAAAGGGCTTGACGATATAATCGTCCGCCCCCAGGTGCAAACCCCGCAGCTTGTCCCCCAGGCTCCCCTTGGCGGTCAGGCAGATCACCGGCGTTTCCCGCTCCTGCTCCAGCAGGTCAAACCCACTATCTTTGCCCAGCATGATGTCCAACAGCATCAGGTCGAACCGCTCCCGCTCCAACAGCGCCCGGGCCGCAGGAAGGCTATCCGCCCCCTGGGGCTGATGCCCCACCAGCCGCAGGTTGCGAAGCAGCAATTCCCGTATCGCGCCCTCGTCTTCCACCACCAGGATCTTGGCCATGCCCACACCCCCTTTTGTTTAGCATACCATAGAAATGTTAGCAACCTGTTACAGCCCGGTCTTTTCTTTTTGCTTTTTCCTTCCACCCGGCAGGGCCGCGGAACGGCGCGGGGGGGCGGCGGCGTTTTTGGGGGGGGGGGGAGGGGCCCCCCCCCAACACACACGGGGCGCGGGGGGGGGGCGCGCCGCGGGGGGGGAGGGGGG
>UQRU01000096.1 GCA_900543475.1 uncultured Eubacteriales bacterium | reverse complement strand
CCTGGCCGCGCCGTAGGCGCAAGGGAGCTATGAAAACCTCGAAAAAGTGGCGCAAGCCACTTTTTCGACAGCCTGAACCAAAGCATGGGCGGGGGCCAAGGGCCCCCGCCCATGCTTTGTGCGCGCTGCGCGCGCCCGCCGCCCCCCCAGGGGAACGCTGGGATTTTTCGAACCCCTGGCCGCGAAAGCGGCTAGTAGCCCTTTTCCTGGCAGCGTTTCATAAAGGAAGGGGTTTTGACGATAAAGCGCTCATGCCGGGCCACGGCGATGGGGCCGGCCTGATCGAAGGCTTCGATCTCAAACACCAGCCGCCGGCCGTCGACCTCCACCAGGCGGCTTTGGGCCCAGGCGTTCATGCCCAGGGGGGTAGGACTTTTATGTTCCAAGCGCAGGGCGCTGCCTACGGTGGCCTGGTCCGGCTCCAGATAGGGCTGGACGCTTTCCCAAGCAGCCTGCTCCATCATAGCGGCCAGGGCAGGGGTGGCCAATACGGGCAAAGCGCCGCTGCCCATGGCCTGGGCGGTAAGGTCTTGGGTGACGAGCCGTTCACAGCGGCCCTGGATACCAGGTTGCAACATAAAGAAGAGCCATCCTTTCTTAAAACAATCATAAGGAAAATTCGGGATCGAAGGCGGGCAAAGGGCCCGTTTCCTGTTTATATTAGCACATCGAATGGACTTGCGCCATCGGATATGATAGAATAGCGAGCGGAGCAAATGCGCAGTTTTAGGACTAGGATACAGATCGGAAAGAAGGGATTGGAACCTATGGAGAAAAAGACCACGTTGTTCTCCTTATATTGGGACTTTGTGAAGATCGGCGCGCTGACCTTTGGGGGCGGCTATGCCATGCTGCCCATGCTAGAGCGGGAATGCGTAGACCATCACGGCTGGGCCACCAAGGAGGAATTGGTGGATTATTATGCTATTTCCCAATGCACCCCGGGCATTATCGCCGTCAATACCGCGACCTTCATCGGCAGCAAGCACCGGGGTTCCCTGGGCGCTGCGGCGGCTACGTTGGGGGTGGTGACCCCCAGCCTGGTGATCATTCTGCTGATCGCCTCCATCCTGGATCAGTTCGCCCATTACCCGGCGGTGATCCATGCTTTTGCCGGGGTGCGGGTATCGGTGGCGGTGCTGATCGTCAATACGGTTTACCGCCTATTTAAAAGCAATGTGAAGGGCAATATAGCGGTGATCATCGCCGTTGCCGCCTTCCTGTTGGTGGCCATCCTATCCCTGTCCCCGGTGTTGATCGTCATCGCCGCGGCTGTGGTGGGCATCGTGGCCGGAAGGAGGCAGGCATGATCTATTTGACCCTTTTCTATGAATTCTTTAAGGCCGGCCTATTCGCCATCGGTGGAGGCTTGGCTACCCTGCCTTTCCTGTCCCGGATGGCGGATATGTACCCCTGGCTCACCCATGCCCAGCTGGCGGATATGATCGCCGTATCGGAATCTACCCCCGGCGCCATCGGCATCAATTGCGCCACCTATGCGGGCTTCCATGCCGCTGGCATACCCGGGGCGGTGGTGGCTACCTTGTCCCTGGTATTGCCCAGTTATCTGGTCATTTTGGCGGTGGCCCGGGTATTGGAAAAATTCCGGCAAAACACCCTGGTATCCCATGCCTTTGAAGGGCTGCGCCCTGCGGCCACCGGCTTGATCGCCGCCGCCGGCTGGAGCGTGCTGCAAACTGCCCTATTGGGCGGCGCAGGCGTCCTTGGGCTGCGGTATTCGGCCCTGCTCCTGTTTGTGGTGATGATGGTATTGACCAACCTGCCGGGGCTCAAAAAGCTGCACCCGGTGCTGTTTATCGCCCTGGGGGCGGTGTGCGGCCTGGTATTCCAGATGTAGTCCATGATGAAACAAGAGGGGATGTTCCTTTGCCCGCTGTTTTCCGGCTCCTCCGGCAACGCCACGGCGGTGGGTCTGGGGGAAGGCCGGCTGCTGGTGGACGCGGGTAAGCCCTGCAAGGCCCTTGCCCAGGCCCTGCTCCAGGCCGGCATCCAGCCGGAAGCCATCCAGGCCCTTTTAATCACCCATGAGCACATCGACCACGTGCGGGGCGCCGGGGTATTTTCCCGGCGGTATGACGTGCCCATCTATGCCAACCAGGGCACCTGGGAGGCCATGATCCCCCTGATCGGCGCCATCGCCCCCCATAACATCCGGGTGTTCGACACCGGGCGGGCCTTCTTTCTGGGGGAAGCATCCATCCTGCCCTTCAAGACCCCCCATGACGCCCGGGAATCCGTTGGCTATCGGTTTGAATGGGGCGGGCAGGCCATGGGCATCATGACGGACGTGGGGGTGGCAGATCCCATACTGCTGGAGCAGGTAATGGGTTGCAGCCTCCTGTTGCTGGAAGCCAACCATGACCCGGAGCTGGTGCGTTCCTGCGCCTACCCTTATTTGACCAAGCAACGCATCCTGTCGGACAGGGGTCATCTCTCCAACGAAAACGCCGGCCGGGCCCTGGCCCGCCTGTACACGGGCGGGCTCAAGCAAGCCGTATTGGGGCACCTGAGCCGGGATAACAACTTTGCCGAGTTGGCTTTGGCCACCATACGGGAACAGCTAAGGCAGGCGGACATTCCGGATGCCGACCTGCCCTTGACTGTGGCCCTGCGGGAAGAGGTGACCGGTAGGTTTTATACAGGAGGCTGATATGCGGTTTCGGGTGCTATGCGTGGGCAAGCTGAAAGAAGGGTTTTACAGGGACGCTTGCCATGAGTTTTGCAAGCGCCTTTCCCGCTATGCCCAGGTGGAGATCCTGGAGGTCCCGGATGAAAAGGCCCCGGAACAGCTTTCCCCAGCTCAGCGCAGCCAGGTGAAAGAGGCCGAAGGCCAGCGGCTATTGGCCAAGGTCTCGGAGGGGGATTGGGTGGTGGCCCTGGATATCGCCGGGGAACCCCTCTCCTCCCCTCAGTTGGCCCAGCGGCTCCAGCAATGGAACAACCAGGGCAAAAGCCGCTTCGCCTTCCTCATCGGCGGGTCCCTAGGGCTTTCGGACGCCGTTCTGGGCCGGGCGGATCAGCGTATCTCCTTCGGTCCCCCCACCTTTTCCCATCAGCTCTTCCGGGTGATGCTGCTGGAACAGTTCTACCGGGCCTGCAAGATCAACGCAGGCGAGCCGTACCATAAATGACCCTGGGGCGCCCTTGCCCCGTCGTTCCACTTGGCGCTGGTGAAAGATCCAGCGTGGGGGGCGGCGGCGGGTGGGCGCAGCCCACCCGCCCGGCGCAGCCGGGCTTGCTGGGGCGAAGCCCCAGCGCCGCCGCCCCCGCCCGCTGGGTTAGGCCATACGGCGGCTTTGAAAATACGCCCGCAACAGGCTAACGCAGGTTTCCTCCTCCACCCCGCCGATACAGCGAAGGGTCCGTTGCAGTATCCCGTCGGTCAAGTCCAGCACCGAGCCGCAGCAGCCGGCTACAGAGTCGAAAGCGCCGAATACGATGGCGTCCACCCGAGCCAGCAGGGCCGCCCCGGCGCACATGGCGCAGGGCTCCAATGTCACATACAGCGTGCAGCCGGCCAGGCGGGCTTTTCCACGGCCGGCCAGGGCTTTTTGCAAGGCCAGCAATTCCCCATGGGCCATAGGGTCTTCCTGGGCGCCGGTAACGTTATGGGCCTGGGCTAAAATGCGGCCCATTTCATCTACTACGATGGCCCCCACCGGCACCTCTCCCTCTTCCAAGGCCAAGCGGGCCTGGGCCAGGGCCAATTCCATCCCCTGCCGGTTGGTTTGCACCAAGGGCTCCCTTGTTTGCTCCATGGATCGAAATCCCTCCCAAATAGATTGGGGACATTATAGCATGGCGCCGCTTTGGGAACAAGACGGCTTAGCGCCCTTTTTGGCCATAGGCTAAGGCGGCGGCCACAAAGCCAAGGAACAGTGGGTGGGGACGGTCTGGGCGGGATTGGAATTCCGGATGGAACTGCACCCCGATGAAGAACGGGTGATCGGGCAACTCTGCGATCTCCACCAAATTTCGTTGGGGGTTGATGCCGGAAAACACCATGCCTGCTTCCTGGAAAGGGATCCGATAGGCGTTGTTGAACTCATAGCGATGGCGGTGGCGTTCCAGGATCTCCGATTTTCCGTATAGCCTGTGGGCCAAGGTGCCGGGCTGGATGGCGCAAGGGTAAGCGCCCAACCGCAAGGTCCCTCCCAGTCGGTTACCAACCTGGTCCGGCATCAGGTCGATGACGGGATGGGTGGTGGCGGGATCTGCTTCCGAGGAATGGGCGTCCTGGTATCCCAGCACATGCCGGGCAAATTCCACCACCGCCATCTGCATCCCCAGGCAAATGCCCAGCAAGGGCGCCCTATGCGTCCGGGCATAATGGATGGCGGCCAACTTCCCGTCCAGGCCCCGGTTGCCAAACCCACCGGGGATCAATATACCTTGGGCGCCTGCCAACAGCTGGGCGGCGTTGTCCTCTGTGACCGTCTCCGCATCCACATATTGGATATGCACCTGGGCATCCTGGCCGATGCCCCCATGGCGCAGGGCTTCTGTGATGCTTAGATAGGCGTCCTGAAGCTGCACATACTTGCCTACCACCGCTATGGTACAGCTGGTTTTCGGATGCTGCTCCCGCTCCACCAGGGCCTCCCAGGCCGACAGGTCCGGCGTCCGGTCCGCCAAGCCCAGCCGCCGGCATACCGCCCGGCAAAGTCCTTGCTGTTCCAGCATCAAGGGAATGGCATATAAGGAAGGCGCGGTGGTATTTTCTATTACGCAATCCGTTGCCACGTTGCAGAACCGGGCTATTTTTTCCCGGATCTCCTGGCCGATGGGTCGATCCGCCCGGCACACCAGGATATCCGGCTGTATCCCCAGGGATAATAGCTCTTTAACGCTATGCTGGGTGGGTTTGCTTTTCAGTTCGCCGGCGCCGACGATATAGGGCACCAGGGTCACATGGATAAAGGCGCAGTTTTCTGCACCCACGTCCAGGCGCATCTGCCGGATGGCCTCCAGGAAGGGCTGCCCCTCCATGTCCCCCACCGTGCCGCCGATCTCCACGATGAGCACATCCGGGTTTGTCCGTTGCGCAGCGGCCCGGACCCTATTTTTGATCTCATCGGTGATATGGGGGATGATCTGCACAGTGCCCCCATGGTAATCCCCCGCCCGTTCCCGGTCCAATACCCGCAGGTAGATCTGGCCGGAGGTGGCGTTGTTGTCCTTGGACAGGGCCTCGTCGATAAACCGCTCGTAATGGCCCACATCCAGATCCGTTTCCCCCCCATCCGCCGTCACATACACTTCCCCATGCTGATAGGGATTCATGGTGCCTGGGTCCACATTCAGGTAAGGGTCCAGCTTACAGATGGATACCCGATAGCCCCGGGCCTTGAGCAAGCGGCCAAGGCTTGCCGCAGTAATGCCCTTGCCTAGAGAGGATACCACGCCGCCGGTGATGCATACATATTTGGTCATGGATACTTCGCCTCCTCCAAAAAATAAAAATAGAGAAGGCGAGCTGCTCCTGGGAGCCGCTCGCCTCGCAATTGCAATCCTATCAAAGGGGGTGCCCTATCGATTATATTCCCCTGTCCGGATTTTTGCAAAGGTTTTTTGTTTACCTGGGCAGGTCTTCTTTCTGTACATCATAGTATACCTGCTCCGCATATCCGCTTTTTATAATGGCCTGTTTTGCGTCCCCGGACAGAGTGTAGCGCAGATAATCCGCGTCTCCTTCCGCCAATACGCCGCCCCGCTGATCCGCCCGGTGGAAAATGCTATTGGCGATCATGCCTTCCACATTCACCAGGTTCAAGGCCACATACCACCCAACCAGCACCAAGGCGCATAGCCGCAGTACCCCCTTACGGCCCAATAGGGCCCAGCCGCACAGCACCACCACCGCCGCCAGATAGAGCATCAGCCACAGGGAAAGCACCCGCTTCCAGGTGAGGGCGTAAGCCTGTATATACATGCCCAGCCGCAAGGCCGCGCTCAGAAGCAGCAGGGCTGTGGCGGCCAATAGGCCCCATAGGATGGGCTTGCGGGCCGGATGGGGTTTGGCCTGGCACAGGCCCAGGCTGAACACCCCCAGGTTGATGGCCGCCACCCACAGCAGCTCGGAAAAGCCGCTGACTGCATATTCCGAATAGGTCAACCCTTCCGGCAGACCTTTTAGGCCCGTAAGATAGGTAAACTGAAAGATGGCGAAGATCCCGTACACCGCCAGCAGCATCCCCGCCCCCGTTATAAAGGACAGGCCGGGCAGCTTGGGCTGGGGCTCCGCGTCCTGGGAGACCCGGGGGCTTTGGCCAAAGGCCAGGTTATACAAAAAGGAATAGAACAGCACCGCCAGCACCAGCATCAGCAGGATCCGGCCCAGGGATAGATCGGGCAGGTTTTTGAGCCAGCTTCCCAGCACCTTTCCCATGGCCAGGTCCGCCCTGAGCAGCAGCGCCGAAACCAGGATCAGCACCGGCAGGCCAAAGAGTATCCCCAGCCATACGTTCCGCCGGGCCAGGCGGCGCTGGTCATCCCCGGTCTTGCCCTGGAACAGCTTTCCAATGGCCAGGAACCAGGTATCGATCTTGCTAAAGGGATACACGAACCAGCCCAGCAGATAGCCCTGCACCCAAGGCCAAGCCCGATCCTTTGGCACTTCCAGGGCGCCCCATGTGGCGTGCAGCATCAGCACCATGGGGATGAGCAGGATATTTGCCATGGATAGCTGCGCCGCCTGATACAGGCCGCTATGCAACACCAGCAGCCCGGCCCCGCAGGCCAGATACCAGCATTCCCATTTTCGGATCGCCCGCTTTCCCACAAAGATGTAATAACCCGCCAGGTAGATCCCCCAGCATAGGCCGTAAATGCCCATACAGGTTTGCAGGCTCGCAGACCAATTGTCCAGCAGGATAAAGGCGAACCCATATCCAATACACAGGCTACACAGCAGCAGCCAAGCCGCCTTTGGCATGGGCAGTTGCCTGGGCTGCTGGGGCGTCAGGGGCTTATTCTCCAATTGTTCCATATGCGTCCTCCGGTATGTATTCCAATATATCCTCCACCCGGCAATCCAAAATTTTGCACAGGGCGTCCAGGGTGGAAAAGCGGACGGCCTTCCCCTTGTTATTCTTCAGGATGGACAGGTTGGCAGGGGTTATGCCCAGCCGGTCGCTCAGTTCGCCGCTGCTCATATGGCGCTTGGCCATGATCACATCCAAGTTCACACGGATCATCCCGGGCCTCCTATATAGTCAGGTCGTTTTCCTGCTTATACAGGACCGCCCGGTGGAACACCTGGGCCAATACCAGGGCAAACAGCCCGCTGAGCACCATCACCAGGGCGCAGACCGCCGTCATAAAGGTAAACAGGGTAAAACACTTGATGGTAAAACCCACGCCCGCCAGCTCCGCGGCCAGCCCCATGCGGAAAAATGCCCGGGCGTTCCCCTCCACAAAAGGGTCCCGCTCCACCGTGGCCAGTACGCCGATCAGTTCCCCAAGGATCCATAGGGCGATCCCCGCCATGAGGGTGAGAAACAGCAATACCCCTGCTTTTCCCTCCGGGCCCACCCCATAGGCTTCCAGGAACAGCCCCTGGACCCCCCCATGGAAATACAGCCCGCCTAACAGCAGCACTACCCCCGCCGCTACCAGCCACAACAGCCCCCGGGTCACCCGGGCCAAGGTCTTTGCTTCCATATCCTATCCACCTCCGGAAACCATGATACCATCGTTTTTATCGAAATACAATATACTTTTATTGTTTTTCGATAAATGTTCATATTTGCCGTAGCCGTGCAAGGCGCAGCTACCCGGTACCGCGGCGGGGAAACCGGCGGCGTGGGGGGGGGGGGGGGGGGGGGTGGGGGGGGGGGGGGGGGGGGGGGGGGGCGGGGCCCCCCCAACCGGGGGGGGGGGGGGGGCGGCCCCCCCCCCCGGGTTTTTTTTTGAGGCCCCCGGGGCCCCCCGCCCCCGGGCCCCCCC
>UQRU01000095.1 GCA_900543475.1 uncultured Eubacteriales bacterium | reverse complement strand
AGGCGGAAGCCCAGTGAGCAAGGGAGTTGAAGGAAGCCGCCTTGGCGGCGACGCGCAACGACCTTTGCGAACTGCGGAAGGGGGCGGAGCCCCCAACGGGGTCCAGGGGCAGAGCCCCTGGCGGGGTCCGGGGCGGAGCCCCGAAAAAAAGGAAAAAAGCGGCATAAAGCCGCTTTTTCCTGTTTGCCCGGGGTTAGCGGGCTTTGTAGCTGGCGCAGATGCTTTCATCGCAGGCTTCGCCGGAGTGACAGCCTCTGCGGGGTGCGATCTCGACACAGTCGAGATCACAGCTGTGCCCGCTTTTGTTGTAGGCGCAGCTGGCTACACGGCAGCCAATGGTTTGGCAGCCTGCCTTGGACTTGGTCATCATATGAACCTCCTCGTCTTTGGTAAGCCTAGTATGGCGCCAAAAGCAGGGGGCCATGCGGGGAAAAACCTGGGAATTTTTTATAAGGTTTGGGCCTGGAGCCACTGGGCTAGGTCTTGGGCCAGCGGGCCGGGGAGCTGGGAAACGGCGGCGGCCAGGGCTTGGGGCTGATAGGGGGCGCCTGTCAGGCAAGGGCCCAGGGCCTGGATGAAGTCCGCGTCCATGGCGTCGCTAAAGACGTGGGCTTCTTGCACCCGGCCGTCCCGGAGGGCCAGCTGGAAGGTGACCTCCCCCCAGGGGAAACGGGTCTCCAGCTGGGCGTCAAAGGCCGCCCGGCGGCCCAAGCGCCATTCCCAGCTGGCGAAGCGGGCTTCCAGGGCGGCAAGGGCCGTTTGGTCCAGGGCCTGGGGGTCTTGGATCTGGTAGGGGCCGTATTCCCCGGCAAAGGCCGCAGCCACCGCCTGGGCCACCTGGTGGACGGTGAGACCGGGGCGCAGGGTGTTCAGGTTGCACACCCGGCTGCGGACGCTATCCACCCCCTTGGCGGCTAACTTGGCCTTGGAAGGGGCCAGATATTGGGAAAGGGCGCCCATATCCGCCGCCACCAGGATGGTGCCGTGGTGCAGGGCGGTGTGGGCGGAAAACTGAAAGGCGTTGCCGGAAAACTTGGCCCCGTCCTGGGTTACCAGGTCGTTGCGGCCGGTGAAGCGGGCCGGGATGCCCAGCCTCTCCATCGCCGCCAGGATGACCCCCAGCTGCCGGCGCAGGTCATAGACGTCCCGGGGTAAAATAAAGGTAAAATTCAGGTTGCCCACATCGTGATAGACCGCCCCGCCGCCGGAGCCCCGGCGGGCCAGCTTGCCCCCGTCCGCCTCCAGGGCGGATAGGCGGCATTCCTTCCAGGCGTTCTGGTTGCGGCCGATCACCACGGTATGCTGGTTCTGCCACAAATACAGCCACACATCTTGGCGGCCGTTTTCGAAAAGCCACGCTTCCAATGCAAGATTTTTGTAAGGATCTTTGCTTTGGGCTACAATGAATCGATTCATCCTTGTACCTGCCTTGCAATTTTGGTAGATTGCCGCTATACTAGGTATACATAGATAACACTGCTAGCTATTTCCACGGCGTACATCTAGTATAATACACTTGCGCCGGGTAGCAAAGACATTTCCTGGAAGCAGGCCCTTGTCTGCAGCCATCTTTGATGTTAAAATATCATTTGCTTGATGCTTTTTAACAATGAAACAGGGGTAGGTGAGGTCAATTTTGAACGCGAATATCAGCCAGCAAGACCTTTATTTGTGGGCAGAAGGCACCAATATCTATTCATATCTCACCTTGGGCTGCCATGCGGTGGAAAAGGACGGGTATCCGGCCTACCGGTTTGCGGTGTGGGCGCCCAACGCGGCGGCGGTGAGCGTGGTGGGCAGCTTCAACGGCTGGAACCTGGAGGCGGACCCCATGGAGCCCATCGGCACCACGGGGGTATGGCAGGTGTTCATCGGCATCGCCCATGAAGGGGACGCGTATAAATACGCCATCCGCACCCAGGAGGGGGAGGTCCTCTATAAGGCGGATCCCTTTGGCTTTGCCAGCCAGCTGCGGCCCAATACCGCCTCCTGCATCTGGGATATCGGGGGCTATCAATGGAACGACGGGGTCTATATGGCCCGCCGGGCGGTGCAGGACCACCATACCGCCCCCATGAATATCTACGAGGTGCACCCCGGCTCCTGGAAGCAGGGGTTAACATTCAACGATATGAGCCAGGAGCTGGTGCGCTACGTGGTGGAAATGGGCTATACCCACATCGAGCTGATGCCCGTATGCGAATATCCCCTGGACGATAGCTGGGGCTATCAGATCACCGGCTATTACGCCATCACGGCCCGGTATGGAACGCCCCAGGATTTCAAGCACTTTGTGGACGTATGCCATGAAAACGGCATCGGGGTGATCCTGGACTGGGTGCCCGCCCATTTCTGCCGGGATGAGCAGGGCCTCCGGCGTTTCGACGGCACCCCCCTGTTTGAGCATCCGGATTCCCGGCGGGGGGAGCAGCCCCATTGGGGCACCATGCTCTTCAACTACGAAAAGAATGAAGTCCGCTCCTTCCTGCTGTCCAACGCCATCTATTTCCTTAAGGAATACCATGTGGACGGCCTTAGGGTAGACGCGGTGAGCTGTATGCTGTACCTGGACTATGGCCGGCAGGATGGGGATTGGCTGCCCAACCGGTATGGAGGCAAGGAGAACCTGGGGGCCATTGAGCTGTTCCGGCAGCTTTCCGTGGCGGTGCGCCGGGAGATCCCCGGGGCCATTCTCATCGCGGAGGAAAGCACGGCCTTTGCCGGCATCACCGCCCCCCCGGAGGAGGGCGGCCTGGGCTTCGACTATAAATGGAACATGGGCTGGATGAACGATACCCTCAGCTATATGTCCATGGATAGCCTATTCCGCAAGTGGCACCACGACCAGGTGACCTTCTCCATGTGCTACGCCTTTTCCGAGCACTATATCCTGCCCCTGTCCCACGACGAGGTGGTGCACGGCAAGTGCTCCCTGATCGGGCGAATGCCAGGGGAATATGAGGATAAGTTCCGGCAGCTGAGGCTGCTGCTGATGTACCAGTTTGCCCATCCAGGGAAAAAGCTCAACTTTATGGGCAGCGAATTCGGCCAGTTTATCGAGTGGGATTTCCGCAAGAGCTTGGATTGGTTCCTGCTGGGATACCCGGCCCACCAGGATATGCAGGTGTTTAGCCGGCAGCTGAACCGGTTCTATCGGAACACCCCGGCCCTGTATGAGCAGGACGATGACTGGCGGGGCTTTGAATGGCTCAGCGTGGACGATAGCGCCCACAGCATCCTGGTATTTATCCGCCGGGATAGCAAGGGCAACGAGCTGCTATGCGCCTTCAACTTTACGCCGGTGAAGCATGATCCGTACCGAATTCATTTGCCCAGGCCCTATGTGCTCTCCCAGGCCTTATCCAACGTGGACTTCCGGGAGGTCAGCGGGCTTAAGAGCCAGGAGGATGGCTACGGGGGAGAGTATGTGGATATTATGCTGTCGCCCTACGAGGCGGTGTATTACTATCTAAAGGCGCAGCCCCGGCCTAAGCCCAAACCCAACTTAAAGCGGGGTAGGCGGGCTGTGACGAAAACAGGAGGGAGCGAAAAACCATGATCAAGAAAAAAGTGGTAGCCATGCTGTTGGCCGGGGGACAGGGCAGCCGACTTAGCGTTCTCACCAACCGCATGGCAAAGCCAGCCGTACCCTTTGGCGGGAGGTATCGCATCATCGATTTCCCCCTTTCCAACTGCGTCAATTCCGATATCGACACCGTGGGCGTGTTGACCCAATATGAGCCCATGGAGCTCAACGCCTATATCGGAACGGGCCAGGCCTGGGACTTGGACCGGAACAGCGGCGGCGTATTTGTGCTCCCGCCCTATGTATCCGGCAGCCGGGGAGAATGGTATTCCGGCACGGCCAACGCCATCTATCAGAATATCCCCTTTGTGGACCGGTACGATCCGGAATACGTGCTGATCCTCTCCGGCGACCACATCTATAAGATGGATTATTCCAAGGTGCTCAAGGAGCACGTGGATAACCAGGCGGACGCCACCATCGCCGTGCGCAGCGTGCCCATGGAGGAGGCCCACCGCTTCGGCATCATGAATACCAACGAGCGGGGGGATATCATCGAGTTTGAGGAGAAGCCCAAGAACCCCAAGAGCAACAAGGCGTCCATGGGCATCTACATCTTCTCCTGGCCGGTGCTCAAGCAATACCTGATCGCAGACGCCAAGGACCCCAACTCGGAAAACGACTTCGGGAAGAACATCATCCCCAATATGCTCAACGCGGGCTGCAAGATGCACGCCTATGAGTTCAACGACTATTGGAAGGATGTGGGGACGGTGCAAAGCCTGTGGGAGGCCAATATGGATATCCTCTCCCACCCGCCCCTGCTGGACCTTTCCAGCCGGCTGGATAAGAACAAGCCCTGGCGGATCTACAGCAAATCCCCCATCATGCCCCCCCATTGCGTGGGCAAGGACGCCAGCATCATCGATTCCCTGGTGACCGAGGGCTGCGAGGTGATGGGCAGCGTCCACCATAGCATCCTGTTTGCAGGCTGCACCGTGGAGGAGGACGCCACCGTGGACGATTGCGTGCTGATGCCCGGCGCCCATGTGAAAAAGGGCGCGGTGCTTCGCAAGGCCATCGTGGGGGAAAACTCCATCGTGGGGGAAGGCGCCCAGGTGGGCGCGGACCGCTTGCCCTCCGACGGGGACTATGACACCGCCTTGACCGGGGATATCACCCTCATCGCCAGCGGCACGGAGATCGCCGACCATAGCCGGGTCCCCGTGGGCATGATCGTCAATACCGGCATCTATGGCCGGAGCAAGGAGGCATAAGGATGCAGGGTAAGGTTTTCGGTTTGATCTATACAGGCGAATCCAGCATGCAGCTAAGGGATCTGACCTTTTCCCGGTCCGTGGCCGCGGTGCCCTTTGCCGGGCGCTACCGCTGCATCGACTTCGTCCTCTCCAGCCTGGTGAATACGGGCTTGTCCAATGTGGGCATCATCGCCCAGAAGAATTACCACTCCCTAATGGACCACCTGGGCTCCGGCAAGGAATGGGAGCTCCACCGCAAACATGACGGCCTCTTTATCCTGCCCCCCTTCGTGACCCACGATAATACGGGCATTTATAAAGGCACCTTGGACGCCCTGCGCTCGGTGCTGGGCTATATCCGCCGCAGCTCCCAGCGGTATGTGATCCTGACGGGAAGCCACACGGTGTTCAATACCACCTTCCACGCCATGATCGAGCAGCATATCAGCACCGGCGCCGATATTACCATTATGTATAACGACGTGCCCGCCGGCCATAGCGACGACCAGTTCGACGAGCTGCGCATGGACCTGAACCAGGACGGCCGGGTGACGGATCTGCAGGTGAACCCTTACAGGCCCACCAGCTGCCACTCCGCCTGCGACGTGTTCATGATGGAAAAATCCCTGCTGGAGTATCTCATCGAGGAGGGCGTAAGCCACGGGTATACGGATTTCATCCGGGACGTGCTGCTGCGCAAGGTGAATACCCTCAAGATCTTCGGCTGGCGCTATGACGGCTATGTGGGCTGCCTAAGCTCCATCCCCTCCTATTTTACCCACAACATGAACTGCCTCAAGCGGGAAGTGCGCAACGACCTGTTCAATCCGGAGCACCCCATCTACACCAAGGTCAAGGACGAGGTGCCCGCCCGGTACCTGACCGACGCCAAGGTGTCCAATAGCCTGGTGGCGGACGGCTGCGTGATCGAAGGCGAGGTGGAAGGCTGCGTACTGTTCCGGGGGGTCAAGGTGGGCAAAGGCACCAAGCTGACCAATTGCCTGGTTTTGCAGGGCTGCGAGATCCATGAAAACTGCGAGCTGGACCATGTGATCCTGGATAAAGGTTGCACCGTCCATAGCGGCCGCCGCCTGGCAGGCTACGATAGCTTCCCGGTGATCATCCGCAAGGGCAGCACCCTATAAGGCTGAGCCCTAGGCCGCTCGCTTTGGGCTCTGGCATACTGTCTGATGGGAGCGGCATCCCGCGTTTTTTAGCCAAAGGCTTGCGCGGTTGCCGCTCCTGGTATATATTGAATAATTGAGGCCGGGCCCCGCATGGCCGGCGGAACGGCCCAACAGCTTTGGTGAGGCGCAGCCGCCTCCGGCGCGTGCCGGCGGCCGGCGCCGGAAAGGAATGCCATGTCAGATACCCTGCCGCTCCGGCCCATTCAGTCCTCTGCCCCTGCGCAGATCCCTACCCGCCAGGCCCAGCCCATGGAGGATGCCCCGAAATCTACCCCCCCCGCCGCCCCTAAGCCGGCTAAGCCTGTCCCCGAGAAAAAAACCCCTAAGGCGCAGCCCCTTAAGACGCCGGAACAACCGGAAAAGCCGGAAAAAATCATGGAGGATACCAAGGTTATGGAACAGAATCCTGCGTTTGAACAGCCTGCCCCCCCGCCCCTGCGGGTATTGATCGCCGCCAGCGAGTGCGTACCCTTTGTTAAAACCGGCGGCCTGGCGGACGTGATCGGCGCCCTGCCCAAGCAGCTCAAAGCCCTGGGCGCGGACGTCCGGGTCATCCTGCCCAAGTTTTCCGCCATCCCTGAGGAATTTAAGCGCCGCATGACCCATATCTGCGACTTCCCCGTCCCCTTGGGCTGGCGCAGCCAATATTGCGGCATCGAGGCCCTGGAGCTGGATGGGATACCCTATTATTTTGTGGATAATGAGTACTACTTCAACCGCAGCTATATCTACGGCCACTTCTGCAACGACGAGGCGGAGCGGTTTGCTTTCTTCTCCAAGGCGGTGCTGGACTGCATGCCCCACATCGGCTTCTTCCCCAACGTGCTCCACGCCCATGATTGGCAGGCGGCCATGTCCATCGCCCTGTTGAAGCTGCAATACGATTGCCTGCCGGACTATGCCCCCATCCGCACCCTGTTTACCATCCATAACCTGCGGTACCAGGGGGTGTTTGATTGGCCCTTCGTCTCCGAGCTCTTGAGCCTGGGCGGCGGCCACTTCCGCCAGGATTGCCTGGAATACTACGGCAAGGCCAACTTCATGAAGGCGGCCCTGGTGCTGGCGGACGCGGTGACCACCGTAAGCCCCTCCTATGCCTGGGAGATCCAGACCAGCGCCTATGGGGAAACCCTGGATGGGGTGCTCCGGGCCCGGGGGCGGGTCAGCGGCATTATGAACGGCCTGGACGAACACCTGTACGATCCTGCCACCGACCCCCATATCGCCGCCCACTTCAGCCCGGACGACCTATCGGGTAAGGCCAAGTGTAAGCGGGAACTCCAGGAATACTTCCATCTGGACCCGGACCCCGAAGTGGCGGTAGTGGGCATGGTGACCCGGCTCACCGACCAAAAGGGCCTGGACTTGATCGAGCAGGCCATGGAAGAATTTATGAACCGCCGGATGCAGTTCCTGATCCTGGGTACTGGCGACCGGCACTATGAGCAGCTGTTCTCCTGGGCTTGCTGGCGCTGGCCCGGCCGGGTGGGCTGCTGGATGGAGCATAATCCCCCCATGGCCAACCGGGTCTATGCGGGCAGCGATATGTTCCTGATGCCTTCCCAATTTGAACCCTGCGGCCTGGCCCAGCTCATTGCCCTGCGCTATGGTTCCGTGCCCATCGTTCGGGAAACCGGCGGCTTGAAGGATAGTATCATACCTTACAATAAGTTTACAGACGAAGGCTTGGGCTTTACCTTTGCCAATTACGATGTTTGGGATATGCTGGGCGCCCTCAACCGGGCCTTGGAGAGCTTCTACGACTACCCAGCCTCCTGGCGCAGCCTCATGACCCGGGGTATGCGGGCCCACTTTACTTGGGATAAGAGCGCCCGCCAGTACATGGATCTGTATCGTAGCTTGTAACGGAGGGTGTTGCGCGGGGGGCTGCCCCACGCCCCGCCAGGGGCTCTGCCCCTGGACCCCGTTGGGGGCGCCGCCCCCCTCGCAGTTCGCAAAGGTCGTTGCGCGTCGCCGCTAAAGCGGCTTCCTTCAACTCCCTTGCTCACTGGG
>UQRU01000094.1 GCA_900543475.1 uncultured Eubacteriales bacterium | reverse complement strand
AAAGTATTGCGCGGCGCACCCATAAGCATGGGCCGGGGTGAAACTCCCGTGAGGTTGCAGCTAACAACCGCCCGTTTCAGCCTTATTTCTCATATCGTACAAGCCGGAGCGCATATTCTGTACTATGCCGCTAACCGGGAGGGAAAGAAGATGATTACCAAGTTACAACTTCAACAAATGAGAAATGTTGATATTACACAGGTTGACCGCAGCACTTTGGTTGATATTCGTAATATCCATATTGACAGTTCTTTGCCAGCAGCAAAGAAAATGCAAAGCTACTTTGAGCAGATTGTAAATCCATACTGTTTTCTTTGTGGTGATACACCCGTAAGAATACGGTTTGTCGCAGAGGATAGAACGCTAAAGCAATCATTGTGTGATTACTTTTTAAGTCTGAAATAACCGCCGACTTTCCCTAACTCTACGGGTAAAGACCTTGTGATTACGGGGCGAAAATGGTATAATTAACTCGTAATTATAGGGGGAAAGGAGGTATAATGCCCCGCATACGCAAAGACAAAATGGCACGCAGTTATGCAGAGCCGTTTTGGAAAATTGGGCTATACATTCGACTATCCAGAGAGGACGACAACGAGGACGAAAGCGAGAGTGTTATCAACCAAGAAAAGATACTCCGCGACTTTGTAGACAGCTATTTTGAGCCGGGAACCTATGTGATTGTAGACGTGTTTGCCGACGACGGATTGACAGGCACCGACACAGCGCGACCAAACTTCAAACGGCTTGAGGGCTGCATTGTCCGCAAAGAAGTAAACTGCATGATTATCAAATCCCTTGCACGCGGTTTCCGCAACCTTGCCGATCAACAAAAGTTTTTGGAGGAGTTCATACCCATTCACGGCGCAAGGTTTATTTGCACAGGCACGCCATTTATTGACACTTACGCTAACCCCCATTCTGCAAGCGGTCTTGAAGTACCTATTAGGGGAATGTTCAATGAGCAGTTTGCCGCGACCACTTCCGAAGAAATCCGCAAAACATTCAAGATGAAACGGGAGCGCGGCGAGTTCATAGGCGCGTTTGCCCCTTATGGCTACAAGAAAGACCCAAACGACAAAAACAGCTTGATTGTAGATGAAGAAGCAGCGGAAGTTGTCAAAAGCATTTACCATTGGTTTGTCAATGAGGGGTACAGTAAAATGGGGATTGCAAAGCGGCTTAACCAAATGGGAGAGCCGAACCCCGAAGCCTATAAGAAGAAAAAAGGCTTTAAGTATAACAACCCTAATTCCGACAAAAACGATGGTTTGTGGTCTGCCAGCACGATTGCAAGGATATTGCAAAATGAAGTTTATACGGGCGTAATGGTGCAAGGCCGTAACCGCGTAATAAGCTACAAAGTACACAAGCAGATCAACGTCCCCGAAGAAGAATGGTTTGTCGTCCCCAACACACACGAAGCGATTATTGACAGGGAAACATTCGAGAAAGCGCAAGCCCTACATAAGCGCGACACAAGGACAGCCCCCGGCAAACAGGAAGTCTATCTCATGTCCGGCTTTGTCCGTTGCGCGGATTGCAAAAAGGCCATGCGGCGCAAAACCGCCCGTGATATTGCCTACTACTCTTGCCGTAGCTACACCGATAAGAAGATTTGCAGCAAACATTCTATCCGGCAAGACAAGTTGGAAAACGCGGTATTGGCAGCGTTGCAAATGCAAATTGCCCTTGTAGATCGGCTTGCAGAAGAAATTGAACGGATTAACAACGCGCCTGTTATCAACCGGGAAAGCAAGAGATTATCCCATTCCTTGAAACAGGCAGAAAAGCAGCTAAAACAGTACAATGACGCTTCCGACAGCTTGTACCTTGATTGGAAAAGCGGTGAGATTACCAAAGAGGAATATCGCCGCTTGAAAGGCAAGATTGCAGAACAGATACAACAGCTTGAAGCGAACATCTCCTATCTGAAAGAGGAAATGCAGGTAATGGCTGATGGTATCGGAACCGACGACCCGTATCTAACCGCCTTTCTGAAATACAAAAACATTCAGAGCCTTAACCGCGGGATTATGGTTGAACTCGTAAAAGCGGTTTGGGTGCATGAGAACGGGGAAATAACGGTTGACTTCAATTTTGCCGACGAGTACCAGCGAATTATTGATTACATTGAGAATAACCACAACGTTATCCGAGTGATTGAGAACAAGGCAATCTAACGGCTTGCCTACTCAACACAAAGGAAAATCTAATGTTGTGCATAAATACACGGCTCTACCGGGCCGACCGGTGCTACCGGCCCTACCGGCGCCGCAGGCGCCACGGGCCCGACGGGGGCCACCGGCCCCCAAGGCCCGGCGGGTGTAGCCGGGCCCCGGGGGGCAACGGGCGCGACCGGGCCAACCGGCCCCCAAGGCCCGGCGGGTTCCGCCAGCGAAACTGGGGCCACTGGCCCCACCGGCCCCACCGGGCCAACCGGCCCAACCGGTGCGACCGGGCCCACCGGGGCCACAGGGGCCACAGGCCCCCAGGGCCCGGCGGGCGCGCCCGGAATATCCGGCACCATCGGCCCCCGGGGCGCTACCGGCGGCACAGGCCAAGACGGCGCGGCGGGCCCCACCGGCCCTACCGGCCCCACCGGCCCTACCGGCCCTGCCGGCCCCGCCGGCGAAACCGGGCCCCAGGGCGTGCAGGGCATCCAAGGCATCCAGGGGGACCCCGGCCCTGCTGGCCCTACCGGCCCCACCGGCCCCACCGGCCCTGCCGGCCCCGCCGGCGAGGCAGGGCCCCAAGGCGTGCAGGGCATCCAAGGCATCCAGGGGGACCCCGGCCCTGCTGGCCCTACCGGCCCCACCGGCCCTACCGGCCCCACCGGCCCCACCGGCCCTGCCGGCCCCGCCGGCGAGGCAGGGCCCCAAGGCGTGCAGGGAGTGCAGGGGATTCAGGGCATCCAAGGGGAGCCGGGGATAACCGGGGCGACTGGGGCGACCGGGGCAACCGGGGCAACCGGAACGGTTCCCAATGATTCCTTTGCCGCCTTTAACAACTACCAGATGCAGCTGACGCCTGGGAGTCTAATCAGCATGTTCCCCGCCACCATTGACACCACGGGCAACATCGTGCTCACGGATCTGGAGCACATTCGCCTGGCGCCCGGATATTATTTGATCGCCTATGAAGTTTCCCTGATATTCAGCTCGCCCAACTACATGCAGGTGACGCCCTATTATAACGGCGCCTCCCACCTGGAAACCGGAATCTACTTCGCCACCAGTGCGGACGGCTCCAGCGCCTGCGGCTCCGCCTTTTTCATCCTGCGGGCGCCTTCTGCCACGGAGTTTACCCTGACCTTTTCCGGCTCCGCTACCGGCAGGGAAGGCAGCATTACCATGACCATTCTCAAGCTGCGCCGCAGCCTGTAGCCCTGCATCCCTTCGCCGAAACGGGGACGGCAGATCCGGCCCTGCGCCTGAAAAAGAAACGTAGACGCGCGCAAAGAAGCGGGCGTCTACGTTTTTCTACCGCACGGCCGGCGGAAAACCGCAGCGGGCACGGCCGGGCGCAACGCAAACCAGCCCCTTGCGGGCCGCCCGCCTATTCCCGGTACTTTTTCCCCACCTGTCCGCCGGCGCCCAGGATGCCCCCCCGTTGGATGGTATCCGGGCCAAACCGCTGGCGGATGGCGTCAATGGTCCGATCCAGCTTTCTGGCCCGTTCCTTATCCGGCTGGGGGAACATGGATTGCTGGGCATAGGCCTCCCGGGTCACCTGGGTCAGGCTGATGCCCAGCAGCCGCAAGGGAGTATGCCCATCCCACAGCTCCCGAAACAGGCCCTTGGCCAGGGCGTATATTTCCCCGGTAATATCCGTGGGCTCCTGCAATTTCCGCTGATGGGACCGGTCCTTGAAATCGTTGGCCCGGATGGTCACCGCCACGCAGCAAGCCTTCATGCCGTCCCGGCGCATCCGGGCGCTCACGTTGTCCGCCAGGGCCAGCAGAATCCGCTCCCCCGCCCCAAAGCTGCGCACATCCTGCTCCAGGGTGGTGGAGATGCTATACCCCTTCGCCTCCTCGGGCACGGCCAATACAGGAGTATCGTCCAGGCCGTTGGCATAGGCGTGGAGATGCCGCCCGGCTTTTTTCCCCAGGATGGCCTGTAGGCGGGGCAAAGGGGTATAGGCCAGGTCCCCGATGGTATGGATGCCCATGGCATTCAGCTTCCCCGCGGTGGCGCTCCCCACGGAAAACAATTCCCCCACCGGCAAGGGCCAAAACTTTTCCGGAATCTCCTCCGGGAAAAGGGTATGCACCCGATCCGGCTTTTCAAAGTCGCTGGCCATCTTGGCCAAGAGCTTGTTGCGGCTGACCCCGATGTTCACCGTAAAGCCCAGCTCCGCCCGGATGGCGTCCCGTATCGCATAGGCAACGGCCAGCGGATCGGGATACATGCGGTCCGTGCCGGTCATATCCAAAAAGCATTCGTCAATGGAAAACTTTTCCACCACCGGCGCATACCGGCTACAGATCTCCATAAATGCCCGGGAACAGGCTTTATACAAATGGAAATCCGGCTTGGCCAGCACCAGCTGGGGACACTTCTGCAAGGCGGCGGCCACCGGCTCCCCGGTGGTGATATGAAACGCCTTGGCGGGGATGGACTTGGCCAGAATGACGCCGGTGCGTTTATCCCGGTCCCCTCCAATGGCCGAAGGGACCAGCCGCAGATCCGCCTCGCCCCGTGCCACCCGGCGGGCCGCTTCCCAGGATAAAAAGGCGCTGTTTACATCCACGTGAAAGATCCGCCGCTCCATGGCCATTCCCCCTCTCGGTTTTTCTTATCTCCATTATACCAGATTCTGCGCGATTTTTCCCTTTGCAGGGTTTCGGCGCCCATCCCCTTGCAATTGCGCCGGGTACAGGCTACAATATAGATGGTGTATTATTAAAATAAGTAAGTTCACTCCTGTGAAAAAATGAGAAAGGATATCATTATGCCTATCCACTCCTTTGGTTCGCTGAATTTGGATTACGTATATGCCGTGGATCATTTCGTCCAGGGGGGCGAGACCATGGCTGCCCTGGGCCGCCAGGTATTTGCAGGGGGCAAGGGGCTGAATCAGTCCATCGCCCTGGCCCGGGCCGGGGCAAAGGTCTATCATGCCGGCAAGGTCGGCCCGGACGGGGCCATGCTGACCCAGCTGCTGCGGGACGCGGGGGCGGATGTTTCCCACGTGGCGGTGGAGCCGGATACCCCCACCGGCCACGCCATTATTCAGGTGGACAACCATACTGGCCAAAACTGTATTATTATCTACCCAGGGGCTAACGGCTGCCTGACGCCGGATTTCATCGACCAGGCCCTGTCCAAGGCCCGGCCGGGGGAATTCGCCCTGTTCCAAAACGAAACCAGCAGCCTGGCCTACGGCCTGGAACAATGCCATAAGGCAGGGCTACAGGTGGCGTTCAACCCCTCCCCCTGCACCGGCGCGGCCCTGGACCCCGGGATCTATCCCTTTGTGGATTGGCTGATCCTCAACGAGGTGGAAGGCCGGCTGCTCACCGGGGAGGAGGAGCCCCAACGCATTTGCCAGGCGCTGCATAGCCGCTATCCCGGCTGCAAGCTGGTGCTGACCCTGGGCAAGGCCGGGGCCATGTATGCGGACGGCCAGTGCGAGCCTATCTTCCAGCCCGCCTACCGGGTCAAGGCGGTGGATACCACCGCCGCCGGGGACACCTTCACCGGCTATTTCCTGGCGGCCATCGACCAGGGTTCCCCGGTGGCCGCCGCCCTGGAGCTTGCCTCCCGGGCCGCTGCCATTTCGGTATCCCGGCCCGGCGCCGCCCCCTCCATCCCCCTGCGGGCCGAGGTGGACGCCGCCGCCGCCTTTGCTTCCCACAGCCTTTGATTCCCCAATATCATTTTTTATAGAAGGAGATTATACCATGCATCCTCTGCAAACCATCCTGCAACAGCAAAAGCAAGGCATCCCCGCCGGCATCTACTCCTGCTGCAGCGCCAACGCCTACGTGCTGCGGGCCGCCATGCAACGGGCCAGCGCCTACCATACCCCCCTGCTCATCGAAGCCACCGCCAACCAGGTGAACCAATTCGGGGGTTATATGAACATGACCCCGGCGGATTTTTACAGCTATGTCCAGGAGCTGGCCAAGGAATATCCCCTGGAGCCCGGCCAGGTGATCCTGGGGGGCGACCATTTAGGGCCCCTGACCTGGACGGATCTGAACGAGGCGGAGGCCATGGAGCGGGCGGTGGAATTGGTGTCCCAGTTTGTCCTGGCCGGGTTTACCAAGATCCATTTGGATACCAGTATGCGCCTGGCCTCCGATAGTAAAACCGCGCGGTTAAGCGACGCCACCATCGCCCGCCGGGGCGCCCGGCTGTGCAAGGCTGCGGAGGCCGCCTACGCCAAGCGCCTGCAGGCCCATCCCGACGCCATTGCCCCGGTGTATGTGATCGGCAGCGAGGTGCCCATCCCCGGCGGCGCCCAGGAGGCGGAGGATTCCATTTCGGTGACCAAGCCCGAAGACTGCATGGCCACCTATGAGACCTTCCACCAGGCCTTCCTGGAGGAGGGCCTCGAGGATGCCTGGCAGCGGGTGATCGGCCTGGTGGTGCAGCCCGGGGTGGAATTTGGCGACGGGGACGTATTCATCTACGACAGCGCCAAGGCCGCGGACCTGATCGCCTGCCTTAAGGCGCTGCCCCTGGTATTTGAAGGCCATTCCACCGACTACCAGACCCCGGACAGCCTGCGGAGCATGTGCCGGGACGGCATTGCCATCCTAAAGGTGGGCCCTGCCCTGACCTTTGCCCTGCGGGAAGGGCTCTTTGCCCTGGAGGCTATGGAGCGGGAAATGCTGGCAGGTACTGGCGCGCACCTGAGCGATTTTCGCGCCGTGCTGGAGCATACCATGCTGGCCCTGCCCGGCAACTGGCAAAAGCATTACCACGGGGACGGCAACGCCACCCGCTTTGCCCGGGCCTTCAGCTTCTCCGACCGGGCCCGGTACTACCTGCCCCAGCCTGCTGTAGATGCGGCCATCTCCCGGCTGATGGCAAACCTGTCCCAGAACCCCATTCCCCTGCCTTTGATCAGCCAATACATGCCCATGCAGTACCCCCGGGTACGCAGCGGCAAGCTGGCCAACGACCCGGAGGCCCTGCTGATGGACCGGGTAGGGGACTGCATCGACGAATACTATTACGCCACCCTCTGCCCGCCTGGCCCGCCGCCCACCAGGGCTAATCCGTTAAGGCTTGTACCCAGACGCCCCTGGCCCCGCAGTTCCCCGCCAGGGAGGCGCCCAGGGAAGCCCTTGCTGTGCAAGGCTTTTTGCGGATACTCCGCCAAATCCCCTTCGAGCTGGCTGGAGCTGCAGCCCTGGACCCACCAAAAGGCCATAGGCGATGCCCTTGCCGTTTCCTTCCACCCCTATCCAGGAGGCGCTATGCATCTCGCTCCATCTACTCGCCGCTGGCTGTGCCTGGGGGTCGGGCTGGCGGTCATAGGAGGCCTGCTCTTTTGGGGGCGGCCCCGGCCCATAAGCAGCCTGCTGCGCCAGGATGCCGCCAGCTATCAGGTAAACGCCACCCTGCTGTGCTCCCTCCCCCAGGAACAGCCGGACGGCAGCGTCGCCTATATTCACCCTGGAGTGAACCTGACGGCAGCGCCTGGGCATCCTGCTGTGCAGGCCCTGACGGAAGCCCTAGGGCAGCTATCCTGTAGGCGTCGGCTTCGGCTCCCCATGGAGGTGTGCGTCCTTTACCGTACAGGGGCGGATAGTCTTTCCATCACCCTGCAGGCGGAGGACCAGCTGGTGGACTTGCACCTGCTCTCGGACAGCAGCACCCTGTATGATTTAGCCTCCAACCGCGCCTATCGGGTGGAGGATGGCAGCTTTGCCGTTTTAAAAGAGGTGGTGGAAACCTACGGCGTTTCCAGCCGATGATCCCCCGGCAGGGCGGGACGCACCTGTCCCCCCCTTGCAAAGAAAAACGGGCAGCCTATCTGAACTGCACCCCATTTGTTAGACAGTATGGTATACTGAAAAACAAGAGGGGTGCTTTATTATGCCAAAAGGAATAC
>UQRU01000093.1 GCA_900543475.1 uncultured Eubacteriales bacterium | reverse complement strand
GCTACGCAAGGCTTTTTGCGGATTTGACGCGCATGTCGCCAAATCCGATTATAGCCTCCGGGGGCTGCGGCCCCCGAACCCCCGGGGGTTTTTCGACAGCCTGGGGGCCCGGCGGCAAGTTTGCCGCCGGGCCCTTTGCTTTGCTATGCGTTGCCCTAAGCGCGCCCTTCGGACGAGGGGCGCGAAAAGGCCCCGCTTAAAAGGGGATACGGCGCAAAAGCATCGGACAAAAGGGGAAAATAAAATGCCCCGGTTGAGTCATGTCATGGAGCGGAGAAGCCAAGGAGGGAAAATTTGGACCGCCCTAGCCCATGGCCCCCAAGGAACCCAAAAAAGCGGAACCTCCTATGGGCCTTCCAGTTGCAGAATGGGGGCCGGTCCCCTGGGAAAAGCCGGCGTAAAACCCGCCGCCGGCTTGGGCTAGCCTGGGTTCAGTCCTTATCCGACGGCGTCTGGGCGGTATCTTCTTCCAGGGTGGCTACCGCCACCCGGACCGCCTCCACCACAAAGGCGGTAAAGGTGCAGTCCTTGCCTTGGATGTGCTGTTCCACCGCTTCGATCAGGTCGTTGGGGAACCGAATGCTCTTGCTGGTGGTCTGGGGAACGGTGGGAATCTTGAATTTTGCCATGGCGTACCTCGTGCATAAAAATAAATCGGCCGGTTTTATTCTTGGAATGGGGACGGAGAATGGATGATCGCCACAGCACTGGAAAAATTTTGGCCAATAAAAAATTTTTTTGGCGAGCGAAAACCAAAATAATCCCCTAATTCAGTGTACTTCAAAAGCGAAATACATTATGCATTACAAAATGAAATACAAATGAGTGGCAACATATTCGCGGGATATGTAATAAAATGACCGGTACCTAAAACGCCATATACACTTTTTGCAAAAGCGCAAGGTTTTAGCTGAAAGGATGGATAAATAATGAATCCAGACCGTCTCCTGAGACGATTTATGCGATATGTACAGTGCGATAGCGAATCCGGCCATGAACAGGCATTTTGCCGCCTCCTAGAGGAAGAGGGGGCCAAGCTGGGCATTCAATTCTGGCGGGACCCTGTGGGGGAGCAGGCCGGTTCCGATGGCTGGAACCTGGGGGCCAGCATTCCGGGCACAGGGACGCCGGTGCTTTTCAGCTGCCACATGGATACCGTAGCCCCAGGCCGTGGGGTCCAGCCTGTGGTGGAAGGGGGGGTTGTCCGCTCCAGCGGCGACACGGTGCTGGGTGCGGATGATAAGAGCGGCATCGCCGCGGTGATGGAGGCCCTGGAAAGCCTCCTGGAATCCGGCAAGCCCCACCGGCCGGTGGAGCTCCTGTTTTCCGTATGCGAGGAGTTGGGCCTCAAGGGGGCCAAATACGCCGACTACAGCCGGTTTGCCAGCAAGGAAGCCCTGGTGCTGGATAACGATATCCCGGGGCTGATCAACCACCGGGCCCCTGCCAATGTGCACCTGCACATCCAGGTCCAGGGCCGGGCGGCCCATGCGGCGGTCTCCCACGGGGAGGGCGTTCACGCCCTGAAGGCGGCGGTTGCCGCCATCGCCCAGATCCCCTGCGGCGCCCCGGATGCCGATACGGTGATGAACGTGGCCAATTTCCTGGCCCCTGGCCCCACCAACGTGGTGCCGGCCCAGGCCAGCTTTGATATGGAGATCCGTTCCTTTGTGGAGGACAAGCTCCAGGGCTATATCCAGCAGGTGCGCCAAGCGCTGGAGACCGCCTGCGGCCAATATGGCGCCAGCTATACCCTGGAGGTGGAGCGGCACAGCGATGTGCTGGACGTGCCCTTGGATTCGCCGGTTTTGCAGCAGATCCAGGAGATCTACCGGCAGATGGGGGTGGAGACCCGGGTGGAGAGCACCTTTGGCGGCTGCGACGCCACCTGGCTGTGCGCCAACGGGATCCGGGCCCTGAACACGGGCACGGGCATGGCCAATGTGCACGGCACCGGGGAAACCATCGCCATAAAGGATCTGGAGACCACCACCCGGATGGTGGAGGCCCTAATGGCCATAACCCAAGGCTGAGCTTACGCTTTCCCTGCGCCCTAGGCGCGTGGAAATAAATAAAAAACCAGGAGGGAATCAAAACATGAAGAAACTGCTTTGTCTGGCCCTGGCTCTGATGATGGCGCTGACCCTGTTCGGCTGCCGCGCAGAGACCGCCGCCACCGAGGCCCCCGCCGAAGAAACCCCCGCGGAAGCCCCCGCTGAAGAAGCGACGGAAGCCCCTGCGGAAGGCGAGGCGGAAGCCACAGTGGAGCCCTATAAGATCGGCATCATCACCGGTACCGTATCCCAGGGCGAGGAGGAGTTCCAGGCTGCCCAGAAGATGGCTGCCACCTATGACAACATCGTGACCGCCACCTATCCCGACAACTTCTCCACCGAGACCGAGACCACCATCGCCAACGTGGTGTCCCTGGCTTCCGATCCTGAGGTAAAGGCCATCGTGTTCGTGCAGGCTGTTCCCGGCGCTGCTGCGGCCATCGATAAGGTGCGGGAGACCCGGCCCGACATGCTGTTCATCTGCGGCGTTGTGGCGGAAGACCCGGCGGTTATGGCCTCCAAGGCGGACATCTGCTTCCTGGCGGATGAGCTGACCATGGGCGACTCCATCCCCGCGCTGGCCAACGTGATGGGCGCCAAGACCTTCATCCACTATTCCTTTGCCCGCCATCTGTCCTATGCCACCATCTCCGCCCGGCGCGAGAAGATGATCGCCGCCTGCAAGACCCTGGGCATTGAATATGTGGACGTGACCGCTCCCGATCCCACCGGCGACGCCGGCGTTTCCGGCGCCCAGCAGTTCATCCTGGAGGATGTGCCCCGGCAGGTGGCCCAGTATGGCAAGGATACCGCCTTCTTCTCCACCAACTGCTCCATGCAGGAGCCTCTGATCGTCTCCGTTCTGGAGCAGGGCGCCATCTATCCCCAGCAGTGCTGCCCCAGCCCCTATCACGGCTATCCCGCAGCCCTGGGCATCGATGTGACCGGCCATGAAGGCGACGTTGCCTTCATGCTGAGCTCCATCAAGGAGAAGCTGGATGAGAAGGGTATGGCCGGCCGGTTCTCCACCTGGACCACCCCCGTCAACATGGCCATGGTGGAAGCGGGCGTGCGCTATGCCATCGAGTTCTGCGAAGGCCGCACCAACGGCACCTTTGACCTGGAAGTGCTGGAGCCCATCTTCAAGGAGATCGCCGGCGAAGGCTGCCGCCTGACCCCCTACTCCGACGCCAACGGCACCCTGGACAACTTCCTGATGGTCATGGGCGAATACTATGACTTCGTCAACGAAGCTCCCTATCAGCTGGAGTACTAATCCCAGCTACACCAATCTGACGACATAAAAGCCATAGGCCGCCGGCTTGCTCGGCAAACCGGCGGCCTCTTTTCTAAGCACACCAACCAAAGGAAAACGTAGCGGCGTATCCCACCTCCGGCTTGCGCCCGAGGTGGCTGCGAAGCATATTGTATGTAGGAGGAAGGAATTTGGAAACTCCATATGTCCTCAGAATGGACAATATTTCCAAAGAATATTATGGCAACCGGGTCCTCAAAAACGTCAATTTGGAAGTGAAAGCAGGGGAGATCCACGCGCTGATGGGCGAAAACGGCGCGGGGAAATCCACCCTGATGAATATCCTGTTCGGCATGCCCGTCATCCATAGCACGGGCGGGTTTGAGGGTACGGTGGAAATCGACGGCAAGCCAGCCGTCATCGATGCGCCCCAAAACGCGATGAACTTTGGCATCGGCATGGTGCATCAGGAATTTATGCTCATCCCTGGTTTTACCATTACGGAAAACATCAAGGTGGGCCGGGAGATCAGCCATCCTTCCGTCATGAGCCGGATCTTTGGCAAGAACCTGGAGACCTTGGATATGAAGCGGATGGCGGCGGACGCCCGCAAGGCCCTGGACGATATCGGCATGGACATCAGCGAATACGTCAAGGTGGCGGGGTTGCCCATCGGTTATATGCAATTTGTGGAGATCGCCCGGGAGATCGATAAAACCGGCATCAAGCTGCTGGTGTTCGACGAGCCCACCGCCGTGCTCACGGAAAGCGAAGCGGAGCGGCTGCTGGCCATTATGCGGCAGATCGCAAACCGGGGGATCGCGATTATCTTTATCACCCACCGGCTGGACGAGGTGATGGCGGTGGCGGATAGCCTGACCGTATTGCGGGACGGGGAATTCGTGGCCCGGCGGGAGGTCAAGGACACCAGCGTGGTGGAGATCGCCGAGCTGATGATCGGCCGCAAGGTGGAAAAGCTGGTGGATGAGAGCGAGGATACCCGCCAGCTGTCCGATACGGACATCGCCCTTTCCCTGCGGGATTTCCACGTGGATATGCAGGGGGAACGGGTCAAAGGGATCGACCTGGATATCCGCAAAGGGGAGATCTTCGGCATCGGCGGCCTGGCCGGCCAGGGGAAGATCGGCATCCCCAATGGGATCATGGGCCTGTACCCCGCCCAGGGGGAGGTGTACGCCTTTGGGGAGCTATTGAACCTGAACAAGCTGGGAGAAGCCCTTTCCCACGGCATCGCCTTCGTATCCGAGGACCGGCGGGGCGTGGGATTGCTGCTGGGGGAATCCATCGAGCAGAACATCGTGTTTTCCGCCTTGCAGATCAAAGGGGATTTCCTGGGGCCCTTAAAGCTGCTCAATCAGCATAAGGCCAAGCAGCACGCCCTGGATATGATCAAACTCCTGGACATCCGCTGCACCGGCCCCCATCAGGCGGCGGGCAGCCTTTCCGGCGGCAACCAGCAAAAGGTATGCTTGGCCCGGGCCTTGACCATCAACCCCAAGATCCTCATCGTATCCGAGCCCACCCGGGGCATCGATATCGGCGCCAAAAAACTGGTGCTGGAGCATCTGGTAAAGATCAACCGGGAGCAGGGGATCACCATCGTCATGGTGAGTTCCGAGCTGGTGGAATTGCGGTCCCTGTGCGACCGGATCGCCATCGTTTCCGACGGTAAGCTGGCCCGGATCATGCGGCCGGATGATTCCGATGCGGAATTCGGCCTGGCCATGGCCGGCTCCAGAAAGGCGGGTGCGTAAGCATGAAAGAAAAGCTGAAAAAAACCTATGAAGCCGTGGGCTTGCCCCGCTTGCTCATCATCTGCTTCTTCCTGGCGCTGCTGCTCTCCTCGGGCTCCCTGGAGCTATCCATCCCCAGCCTGTTGGGGGATACGGTGCGCCGGTGGGTCATGTACGGCATATTGGTGCTGGCCATGGTGCCGGCGGTGCAATGCGGCATCGGCCTGAATTTCGGCGTGAGCCTGGGCATCGTGGGCGGCCTGTTGGGCGCCACCATCGCCATTGAGCTGGAATTTGCCAATCCCTGGATCAGCCTGGCGGTGGCCATGGTGGTGGGTACGGCCATCGCCACCGTGTTCGGCATGGGCTACGGCCTGCTGCTGAACCGGGTAAAAGGTTCGGAGATGACGGTATCCACCTATGTGGGCTTTTCCACCATCGCCTTTATGAACATCGTTTGGCTGTCCCTGCCCTATAAAAACGGCGAAATGATCTGGCCCCTGGGCGGCGCCGGCCTGCGGAATACCATCAACCTGAATTCCAGCTTCGGCGAGGTGCTCAGCAATACGCCCCTTTCCATCAATATCAGCCAACAGGGCGTCACCTTTGGGGAAAAAGCGGCGGAGCTGAATGCGGCTGCCGTTGGGTTCTATATCCCCACAGCCGCCCTGCTGCTCTTCTTTGCGGTTTGCTTCTTGATGTGGCTGTTCATGCGCAGCAAGGTGGGCCTGGCCATGAGCGCAGCGGGCGCCAACCCCAAGTTTGCCCAGGCCACCGGCATCAATGTGAACAATATGCGCATCCTGGGCACCACCATTTCCACCGCCCTGGGCGGCGCGGGCATTGTGCTGTACGCCCAAAGCTACGGCTTCTTGCAGCTGTATAACGCCCCCTTGATGATGAGCTTCCACTGCGTGGCGGCCATCCTCATCGGCGGCGCATCCATCGCCCGGGCCCGGATCTCCCACGTCCTGTTGGGTACGTTCCTGTTCCAGGGGCTGCTGGCGGTGGCGCTGCCGGTGGTGAACAAGGTCCTGCCGGAGGGCAACCTTTCGGATATCATCCGGATCATCATCTCCTACGGCATCATCCTTTACGCCCTGTCCAAAACCAAGCAAGGAGGGAAAGGCGATGCGTGATTTTAATCGATCCCTGAAAAAGTGGATGGGGAATAACATGGTGGTGGTGCTGTTCGTGCTGCTGTGCATCGGCGCCATCTACGCTTCCAAAAATCCGCTTACCTTCGTTGCCAGCGAGCTGTTCACCCGGATCGGACGCAACGGTTTTATGGTGCTTTCCCTGCTGATCCCGGTGCTGGCGGGCATGGGCCTGAACTTCAGCATCGTCATCGGGGCCATCGCCGCCCAGATCGCTGTGTTTTGGGTGGTGTATTGGGGCTTTAGCGGCATCGAGGGCTTCTTGCTCTGCGTGCTGCTGAGCACCCCCCTGGCCCTTTTGTTCGGCATGCTGGTGGGCAAGCTCTTCAACCGGATGAAGGGCGCGGAAATGATCGCCGGCTTGGTGCTGGGCTATTTTGCAGACGGCTTGTACCAGCTCTTCTTCCTGTATATCATCGGCGGCGTGATCCCCATGGGGGAATCCAGCCTGCTGATCAGCGGCGGCATCGGCGTTAAGAATACGGTAGACTTGGCCAACAATATCAAATATGCCCTGGATAACGTATCCATGCTCACCGTGCTGGAAGTGGCCTTCTATGCCCTGGTGGCCATCACCCTGATCAAAGTGCTGCTCCGACTCATCAAAAAGGAACAGGCCGGCTTGGGCGGCAGCCTGAAGCAGGATCTGATCCTGCTGGCCATTGGGGTGGCGATATACGCCCTGAGCTACATCCCCTTTGTGGAGGCCTTCCTGGCCAGCGACCGGCTGCTGCTGCTGGACGCGGCCACCATCCTGGCGGTGGGGACCGTTGCCTATCAGGCACTTAAGTTGGTCTGGAAAACGTGTATCCGCAAAGAGGCCAACTATAAGATCCGGCGGCCTTTGATCCTGATCGGGATCACGGCGGTGCTATATGCCCTCACCTATATCAAGCCCATCGAGGAGATCCTTCTGTATGTGCGGATCCCGGTGACCACCTATCTATGCATTGCGGCCCTGTGCGGCTTCAATAACCTCTTGCTGGGCACCCGCTTAGGCCAGAACATGCGCACCGTGGGCCAGAGCCGCACCGTGGCCAACGCGGCGGGCATCAACGTGGACCGGACCCGGGTGATCGCCATGGTGCTCTCCACCATGTTGGCCTGCTGGGGCCAGCTGATCTACCTGCAAAACATCGGTACCTTCTCCACCTACGGCGCCCATACCCAGGTGGGCCAGTTTGCCATCGCGGCCCTGCTGGTGGGCGGCGCCAGCGTGCAGAAGGCCAATAACAAGCAGGCCATCATCGGTGTGATCCTGTTCCATACCCTGTTCATCGTGGCGCCCCAAGCGGGCAAGGAGCTGTTCGGCAACGCCCAGCTGGGCGAATACTTCCGGGTATTCGTTGCCTATGGCGTAATTGCCGTATCCTTGGCCATGCACGCTTGGCAGAAGGCGGCCCCGGTCAAGGAGGAACCCAAGACGGCTGTTCCCGCGGCGCAGAAACAATAAGCCCCTGGAATACAAGGCCAGAAACAAACGGCCCCGGCAATGTTGCCGGGGCTTTATTGATTGGAGGCGGCTCAGCGATGGTATAGGAAGATGCTGACAATGCTCAAAAAGAGCTGTAGGCCAAACAGTGCATAGCAGATATCCCGGCGAAGCTGGTCCTTGCGTCGCTTGAAGATCTCTACGCCGATCAAAGGCACCACGGGAATTATGCCCGCATACAGGACAAAGGGCAGGTTCATGGGATCGCTTCCTTTCCGGTGTTACAGGGTATATATGCATGGTACCATGGGAAACGGCGGTTTTTCCATAGTAGGTTGCTGGAAAAAGCGGGCGCGGGGGGGCGGCGGCGTTTGGCAGGCCCGGGGGCGGATGGGCCCCCCCGCCTGCCCGGCGGGGGAAAAAT
>UQRU01000092.1 GCA_900543475.1 uncultured Eubacteriales bacterium | reverse complement strand
TCCCTGGCCGCGCCGTAGGCGCAAGGGAGCTATGAACACCTCGAAAAAGTGGCGCAAGCCACTTTTTCGACAGCCTGGCGTCCCCTGAGGCAATGGCCCAGGGGACGCTTTGTATGGGCAATAGCCAGCTGCGGCTAGAACACCACCTTCACCGTGTGGCATTTTCCATCGTCCAGCAGGGCGATGCGCTTTGGCCCTTTCTTTTCCCCCCGCTGAAAGCGCAATACATAGGTGGCGCTGCCAAAGGCGTAGGTCACCGCAAAGCTGTCAAAGGGGACGCAGGGCGCAAAGCAAAGCTCCTGGCCCTGCCGCCGGATGCCCAGCATATCCTCCAGGCCGATCTTATACAGCCAGGCCGCAGCGCCGGTATACCAGCTCCACCCGCCCCGGCCGCCGTTGGGCGGGGCGTATACGTCCCCTGCCAAGGCATAGGGCTCCACCCCATAGCGTACAGCCCCGGTGCGGGTGCTGGTATGCACCAGGGGGTTGAGGGTCTCAAACAGGCGGAACGCCTCCTCGCTCCGGCCCAGGCGGCAGCAGGCCCATACGGCCCAGGCCGCCCCGTGGGTGTATTGGCCGCCGTTTTCCCGCACCCCCGGCACATAGGCGGTGATGTAGCCCACCGGGTTCCCCTGTTCCATCGGTTCCCGAAAAGCTGGGGTCAGCAGCCGCAGAATGCCGCTTTGGGAATCCAGCAGCATTTCCATTAGGGCGTCCATAGCCTCGGCCCCGTGTTCCCCGCCACAGATAGCCGCCCAGGCCTGGGAGATGCAATCGATCCGGCAGCTATGGTTGGAGGCAGAGCCCAGGGGCGTGCCATCGGCAAAATACGCCCGCCGGTACCAGGCCCCGTCCCAGGCCGCCTCCAGGGCCGCCTGGAGCCCGGGAATGGCCCCCTCCAATTCTTCCGCGTCCGCATCCCGGCCATAGGCCCTGGCGATGGGCGCAAAGCGCCGGTATACCGCCAGCAGGAACCAGCCCAGCCATACGCTTTCCCCGCCCCCCTGTCCGACCTGGTCCATGCCGTCGTTCCAGTCGCCCCCCTCCATATAGGGCAATCCATGGGCGCCGAACCGAGACGCGCTGCGGATGGCCCGCATACAATGGCCGTACAGGGGCTCCGCCGCCTCCCCCGGCTCCATCCGGTCATACAGGTCCCGCTGCCCTTCCGCCAGGGGTCGGTCCGCCAGATATGCCACCGGCACATCCAATATGTCCATGTCCTGGGTGGTCTCCAAGTAATAGGACAGCACATAGGGCAAAAACAGCCTATCGTCCACGATGCGGGTCCGTACCCCCCGCATGGGCATATGCCACCAATGGAGCACGTCCCCCGCCGGGAACTGCCGCCCCGCGCACAGGAGCAGCTGCTCCCGCACCCGCGCCGGCTCCACCTGAAGCAGGGCCAGCATATCCTGGAGCTGATCCCGGAAGCCCATGGCGCCGCTGCATTGATAGTATCCCGTCCGGGCCATGAGCCGGGCCGCGTACACCTGATACAGCAGTCTGCCATTGATCAGGGCGTCGAAATCAGGATGGGGCGTTTGCACCCGGATCTTGCCCAGCCGGGCCTGCCAGTCCGCTTCCACGCGTTGCAGCCGCTCCGCCACATAGGACGGCGTGGACCGGCTTATGCGTTCCGCCGCTTCCGCCTCCGCCTCCTGTCCCAGCATCAGCACCACCTGCACCCTGCCGCCGGCCGGGATCTGCATATCCCCTCGCAGGCCGCTCATGGCCCCGCCGTAATGCCGGGGGGCTTCCGGCAGGGATTCCGCCCACCAGCCGCCCTTGAGCAAAGCTTCCCGGTCGTGGCATACCTGTACTTGCAAGGTGGGGCAAGCCAGATAGCCAGGCGGGCTTTGGGGGGTTCGCAGGCTTCTTGCAAACGCCGCCTCCACATAGGTATAGGCGTAAATACTGGCCGGGTCCCCCCGTTCCCCCAGCACCCACTCCGCCTGGTAGAGAAGCTGTAACCTCCGTTCCTGCTCCCCTGGGTTTTCCAGGGTCAACAGGGTATATTTTACCGGGGCCGTTGGATCGATAAACGTCACCGCCTCGCAGTTTAAACCATAGGCGGTGGTGGAAAAGGCCGTATAACCATAGCCGTGCCGCACCCGGGCAGGCTCCCGCTGGAGCCGCCCCGGCTCTATGGTAAAGGGCCGGTGGCCTTCCTGGCCGTCCCACAGCAAGAGGATCTCTCCCCGCCGGTCTGACAATGGTTCGTTTTGCCAAGGGGTCAGCTTATCCGTGCGGCTGTTCTTGCCAAAGGTATAGCCTCCGCCGGATTCGCTTACCAGGGCGCCAAAGCTGCCGTTGGTCAGGATATTGCACCAGGGCATGGGGGTCTTTTCCCCTGGGCCCAGTTGGATCACATACGCCCCAGTGGCCATGTCCAATCCCCCAAAACCGTTGGCAAAGGCCAAGGACGGCAAGGGCGGCAGAGCCGCTTCCCCCATGGGCTCCAACCCCGGCGCCTGCACCTGGGGTGACCAGTTGGGCCCATCCTCTTGGGCGAATTGCTTATCCAGGCTCCGGCCGGGCCTGCCGTCCGCCACCACCAGGGCCATGTCCCGCAGCAGCTGCCGTTGCTCCTGGGGCAAGGCATAGCCGTGCAGGAGCTTGGCCTGGGGATGCCGGCTGCATAATTCCCCCAGCCGCAGCTGCAATTCCCCCCGGTATGCATGGGGATAACACCCCACCAGCACCAGGTCCACGGGACAATTCTGAGCAGCCATGTAGCTGGAAAATTCCAACAGGGTACGGGCCATGCGCAGCCCCTGTAGGCTTTCCACCTCCATGAGCAGCATGGGCAGATCCCCGGAGATGCCCAGCTGCCAAAGGCCTTCCAGTCCAGGCCCCAAAGGGGCGTCTTTTGGCCTTTTGGGTTTTTGGGGGATCTGCAAAAGCAACCGGGCAGCCATCCGCTGGAACAGTTCCGCCTTGCCTTCCGACAGGCCGGCCATCCGAAGATCGCTCAAGGCATGGGCCCAGGCCAATTCCTCCCATTCCCCCAGCCCTGCCCGTAGGTCTTTTGCCTGGGCCAAGGCCTTCTCCCCATTGGGGGCATAGCCCATCAAAAACCACAGGGTTTGGCTTTGGCCCGCCTCCAAGGATACCGTAGCCCGGGCTGCGATACAGGGGTCCACAGGAGCTTCCGCCGGCCCGCCTCCCAGGGGCCGCCGCATGGATTCTCCCAGGGTCGCCCCCCGGCCCCTGGCGGAAAGCCGGTCGGTACAATACCGGGGATGCAACCCCTGGGCGTATAGCTGGGCATAGAGTACCCCTTTGGGCTTTGCCCCGCCCCCCTGCCTGCGCCAAAAAAGCAACATCCCTTCCTGCTGGGCAGCCTCCACCGTCAGCCGGACAAAGGCCGGATGGGCCATATCCTCCTCAGCGGTGGCCAGGCACACTTCCCCGAATACCCCAAGCTCCACCTCCAGCTTTTCCTCCCCATGGTTCCCCAACGTGATCTCCCGGATCTCCCCATCCAATTGTGGGCACACGTAGGTCTCCACGTGGGTGGAAAGCGGCCCGCGCCGCCCGTGAAACTCCACCTTATGGGGATGGAGGATGGTCTCCGCGCCCCAGGTCAGCTCCCAGGTTTCCTCTCCCAACCGGGCCATCAAATGGATGCCCCCGTCCCCCCGCAAAGGGTCCGGCCGCCAGCGGGTCAACAGCACGTCCCTCCATTTGGAAAACCCCAACCCGCTATCCGTGAGAAAAAGGGTATAGTCCCCATTGGAAAGCAGCTGTGTTTCCGGCACTGCTTTGGGCCCGGTCACCCGGCGGGGCCGGTGAGGTTTTTTTTCCGGGGCCTTTCCCAGAAGCGCCGCGCTTTCAAATTCCCGAATTACAATACCGTGGGCAGGCGGCTTTTCCTCCAATAAAATCTCCACCGCCCGGATCTCCGGCAGGGCCATGAACCGCCGCCGTATGCTGTCCCCGCACAAACAGTTGGTCAGGGCGCACAAGCCCATACCCTGGTGATGGGCCATATAGCTTTGCACCATCTCCCGTTCCTTTCCAGCAGCCACCCGGCTGCCGGTATAATCCAGCGCCTCCAGCATCCCATATTCCCCCAGGGCCCCCTCGTCTACAAGGCGTTCCAGATTGGCCAGGACCTTTTCCTCCCAGCCCGGTACCCCCAGGGCCAATAGGGTGGAATAGGGGGACACCACCCGGCTGGGCTCCCGCTGGGCCATCAAGCCCAATTGGGGCACCCCAAAGGCTCGGTATTGATAGTACATGGCCCGGTCAAAGGCATAGTAGCCGGATTCGGAGATCCCCCAGGGAAAGCCCTGAACCTGGCCATAGCGGATCTGGGCCTGCAGGGCGTTGACGCAGCTTTCGTGGAGCAGGGTGCCGGGTACCAAGCCGGTAAAGAGCACCGGCATCAGGTATTCGAACATGGTGCCGCTCCAGGAGAGCAACGCCCTGCCCCCGCCGGCCGGCACCAACAGCCGGCCCAAGTGAAACCAATGTTCAGCTTCCACCTGGCCCAGGGCCACCGCCACCAGGCTGGTAAGGCGGGATTCGCTGGCCATCAGGTCGTACCAGGCCCTGGAAAGCCTGCCCGCCCCCTCGTCAAACCCGATGTGGAACAGACCCCGTTCCTGGTCGTACAGGGCGCAAAAATCCATGGCCTTGGCCATGGCCCGGCAGCGCTTCCCCTGGGCTCGCCCCGTCTCCCCCGGCAACGCCTCCAGGGCCGCCGCCGTCGTCAGCAGGCAGGCGGCCAGGTTGCCGCTATCCACCGTGGATACATACCGGGGCGATAGCACCCGCCGGTCCCACAGGCTGTACCAATTATAGAAATGCCCCCGCCAGGTCTCCAAGCCCTCCAGGGTATCCAGCATATTCCCGATCCGCCGGCACAGCTGTTCCCCCGTCAGGAACCCCAGATCCATGGCGCATACGCAGGCTATCATCCCCATGCCGATGTTCGTAGGGGAGGTATTGGCCACCACAGGGCGGGCCGGCGCTTGCTGATAATTGTCCGGCGGCAGCCAGCCGGTCTCCGGCCCGGCAAACCCATCGAAAAAGGCCCACGTCCGCCGGGCGATATCCAGCAACAATTCCCTGGCCCTGGGAGATAGGGGTTGCGGGGCTTTCCCCCGGTCCAGCCGTTCTATCCCCCAGGGCGCCGCCAGCCAAAGGACGCCTAACAGCCCGCTTATCCAAGGGGCATGGCCAAGGGCCATCCCCGCCAGCATCAGAAGGCCTACAGCCGTCTGGGGCCACATGGCGCTGTAATAGGCGCCCAGGCTGCCGGGCTTGCCTCTGGTTTGGGCGGCGGTCTGCCATTGCAGCATGTGCTTATGGGAATGGCCCACCCGATACAGAGTGCGCACCTGGGCGTCCGCCAGCCGGGCGGTCCCATAGGGAAGGACCATCAGGTCCAACGCCGCCCGAGCCGCCCCGGGCATACGGTCCAGCAACGCGCCCCCGAAGCGCACCGGCCGGCGGGAACGCAACAGCTGTACCGGCAGGCACACCGCCTCCAGCACCGGCCCTTCCAGAATGCATAGCAAGGCTAGCGCCCCATACCAGCCCCACCCCAGATAGGGCAGAGCCGCCAGGCAGGCCAGGGCTCCCAAGGGAGTGAGGCTGCGGCGCAGGTTATCGAAGATCTTATACCGGGACAAGCTGGAAAGGGGGTTGTCCCGAAGGACTCCGGCCCCGTCCCGCACCCCCTCTGCCAAATAGGGCAGCAGCTGCCAATCCCCCCGGGTCCATCGATGCTGCCGCTTCCACCAGGCGATAAACCCCGCAGGCTCGCAATCGTAGAGGGTCACATCCTCCACCAGCCCCGCCCGCAAAAAGCAGCCTTCCAGCAGGTCGTGGCTGAGCACCTGGTTTTCCGGGATCCACCGGGGCAGAGCCCGGGCGAAGGCTTCCACATGGAAGATGCCCTTCCCCCCAAAGATCCCCGCCCCAAACACATCCTGGTAAAATTCGCCGCACAGGGGAAAATAGCTATCCAGCCCGCTGTCCCCCGAGGCCACCCAGGCAAAGCCGCTTTTTGCCGCCCCCCGAGGCAGGGCAGACATCCGGGGGGCCAGGATGCCATAGCCCTTTCGCACCACCCCTTGGTCGTCCCATTCCGGCGCATGGAGAGGATGGGCCATGGCTCCCACCAGCTTGGCCAGGGCCCCGGGAGGCAGCACCGTATCCGCATCCAAGGTCAGGCAATAGCGGATCCCCTGGGGCAGGGGATGGGTCAGCAGGACAAAGGGCGTAGCGTCCCCTTGGGTCAGCAAGGTCACCAGCTGGCACAGGGCCCCCCGCTTCCTTTCCCAGCCCATATATAGCCCATCCGCCTTTTGGTAGGTGCGCCGCCTATGCAGATAGTAAAACAGCGGGGTGGGGCTGGGGTACTTTTGGTTCAGTTCCTCCACCAGGCTTTTCGCCAGCCGGAGAAGTTCCCCTTCCCCCGGCCGCTGGGCCTGCTTCCCGTCCGGGAAATCCCCCAGCACCCCGTAGTAACAATGCTCCATGCGGGTAGCCAACATATGCACTTCCAGCTGCCGGATCACCCCCCGCAGGCTTTCCGCATCGGTGATGAGGGCCGGCACCACCACCAGGGTGGCCTGCTCTGGCGGCAGGGCGTCCTTATATTCCATCCGGGGCAGCATGGATGGCTGGGACCTGGCCAAAAACAACCGGACGGATAGGCCGGCTGCAAGGCTCCAGGCGGGCAGCAGGGCCAGCAGGCCCCGGTACCAGGCCGCCGCCCCGCACAGGTATACCAGCCCTGCCAGCAGCGCCCCCTGGACGATCCAAAACCGCCACAGCTTCCGCGCTTCGCTTCGCAGCCTGCACCGCTTGTCCGGCCGCAGGATGGCATACAGATCCCGCTGTCCTTCCTCCAGCAGATAGTACCCTGCCTGGGCCACCCTTCCCCCCTGCTCTTGCCGGGCTTTTCCCAGGGCCACCGCCTGCCGGGCCACCACCGTCTCCGCCACCCCTAATTTGGCCGCCAGGCACTCCACCCGCCGGCGATACCAGGCCCGGCTGCGGGCGTCCATGCCAGGATAGGCGTTATCCTCCCGCAGGACCCGGTCCACCAGGGAAAAGCCCTCGCAACACTTTTCCCAATCCATGGCCTCCAGGGTCCTAAGGCTTTTTATGGCGTGGCGCAGTCGATCCCCCCGGATGCTGTCCTCCCGCTGCAAATTGGCGCACAGGGCTTCCAGATCCAGATCCGCCTGCTCCAGCCGCCGCAGCATCCTGGAGCACGCTCCCTGTTCCCCCGCCTCCGACAGCAGGCCAAACAGCCTTGCGGCCAGATAGGGCTTATGTAGGTACGCCTCCCGCTCCCGTTGCGGGTTCCCCTTCCCCGCCTGGGCTGCCAACGCCTCCGCTTGGGCGTACTGGCCCATGGCGTCCAAGGCGCCCTCGCATTCCAAGGCGATGAGCTTCACCAAGGCGATGCGCAGCATGGCCGGCAAGGCGCATAGCTCCGCCAGCTTCAAAGGGGATACCCCCTGAAAGGCTTCTAAAAACCGGGCCAACATGCTCTCTTCCAGCCGGCCCGCCCGGTGGCCGATGAGGCATACCGCCATATCGTATACCCGGGGCAATCCCAGCCGCTCCCCCTGGGCCATACAGGGCAGGCCCCGCCATGCTCCGGGATCTTCATCCCGCAGGCAGGTCAAGGCTTTTTCCGCCACATATAGGTCGTCCAGCAGGCATTCCATGGCCTGGGGCAGCTCCAGCCCCTGGGCTGCCCGTTCCCGGGCCTGTTTGTAGGCTGCCAGGATGATTCGCCTATCCTCGCCCACGCTTAGGACGCTTTTGTTTCCCAATCGCAAGCGCCGCCGGCTGGTTGCCCAGGCTGCCCTTTGGGCCGCCTCCCGGCAAAGCTCTTCCCCTTCCAGCGTTACATCCTGTAGCCCAAGATAGGTTCTATTTTGCGCCATCATTCTCTCCCCCTAACGGTCGTTGCATAGTCCCCGTTAGTATTTACCAGAAGGCGCTTTTTCACCCAAAAGAAAAAAGCCCTAGGCTAAAATTTGCCCCTGCATTTGTCAAGCAAAAGTAGACACAGAAAAGTAATTTAGGAGAAGCCCCGTTCAGTCCTGTACTGAACGGGGC
>UQRU01000091.1 GCA_900543475.1 uncultured Eubacteriales bacterium | reverse complement strand
GTGGGGGGGGCGGCCGGGCCCCCAAAACCAACGGGGGGGGGGGGGGCAACGGCCCCCCCGCCCCTGCTTTGTGCGCGCTGGGCGCGCCCGCCGCCCCCCTGGGGCGCTGGGATTTTCCACCGGCCAAACGATCCATCCACCAACCCTTTCCGCCCCGGCTTCCAACAAAGAAACCTAGCCCGCCGCTCCCGATGAGCGGCGGGCCAGGATAATCCGCCGGAACCCCAGAAAAGTTTATCAGCAGGTTTTCCCCCGCTTTTTTCAAAAGCGGGCCAGGGGGGCGGGGGGCTGGCAGCCCCCCGCATGAAGTTCGCAGGGTGGGGGGCAGAGCCCCGCAAAAAAGCCCAAAGGTTTATTCCAGCCAGATAGCGGCTTCCGCATCGGAGGGCATCCGCCAGTCGCCCCGGGGGGAGAGGGCCACGGAGCCGATTTTGGGGCCGTCGGGGAGGCAGCTGCGTTTGAACTGCTGGGCAAAGAAGCGGCGCAGGAAGGTATGGAGCCAAGCGTCGATGGTAGCCGGGTCGTAGACGCCCTGGAAGGCGGTATTGGCCAGGAACCGGAGCTTGTCCGGCGGCGTACCGTAGCGCAGCATATGGTAGAGGAAGAAGTCATGGAGCTGGTAGGGCCCCACCAAGTCCTCAGTGACCTGGGCGATCCGGCCATTTTGGGCGGGGAGCAGCTCCGGGCTGACGGGGGTATCCAGGATATCCAGCAGCACCCGGGAGAGGTCCTGGGAGGCGGCGGTGGCGGCGCAATGGGCCACCAAATGCCGCACCAAGGTTTTGGGCACCCCGGCGTTGACCCCGTACATGCTCATATGGTCCCCGTTATAGGTGGCCCAGCCCAGGGCCAGCTCGGAGAGGTCGCCGGTGCCGATCACCAGGCCGCCCTCCATATTGGCCACATCCATGAGCACCTGGGTGCGTTCCCGGGCCTGGCTGTTTTCAAAGGTCACGTCCTGGTTTTCAAAGGCCTGGCCGATGTCCTGGAAATGCTGGCGCACAGCGGGGCCGATGTCGATGCAGCGGAAATCCGTGCCCAGGGCTTGGCAAAGGATCTGGGCATTGCTGCGGGTGCGGCTGGTGGTGCCGAAGCAGGGCATGGTAATGGCCAGGGCGTCCTGGGCGGGGCGCTGGAGCAGGGATAGGGCCCGGACGCTCACCAGCAGGGCCAGGCAGGAATCCAGGCCGCCGGAAATGCCGATCACCAGCCGTTTGGCCCGGGTATGGGCCACCCGCTTGGCCAGGCCCTGGGCCTGCATGGCCAGGATCTGCTCGCAGCGAAGGGCCTGGGCCTGTTGGCCATGGGGGAGGAAGGGCTGGGGGGATACCTGCCGGTAGGCAAGGTGCGGGGGGCCTTCCATAGCCAGGGTAAAGGGGATGGCGCGGAAGGCTTGGGCAGGGGGCGCAAAGGTATGCATCCGCATCCGCTCGTGGGCCAACAGGCCCAGGTCGCAGTCCCCGTAGGTAAGGCCCTGGGAAAATAGGCTGCTTTCCCCCAGGAGGACGCCGTTTTCCCCGATGAGGTTATGGCCGGCGAACACCAGGTCCGTGGAGGATTCCCCGTTGCCTGCGTCCGCGTAGGCATAGGCGCACAGGAGCCGGGCGCTGTGGGAGCGGATGAGGGTGCGGCGGTAATCCGCCTTGCCCACGGTCTCGTTGCTGGCGGAAAGGTTGGCGATCACCGTGGCCCCGGCCTGGGCCAGGGCGGCGCTGGGGGGCACGGGGGCCCAAAGGTCCTCGCAGAGCTCCACCCCCAGGCGAAACTCCGGCAGATCCTGGCAGCAGAAAAGCAGGTCCGTGCCAAAGGGCACGGTTTGGCCCAGCAAGGTGAGTTCCCCGTTTTCCAGGGGGGTTCCGGGACGGAAATGGCGCTGTTCATAGAACTCCCCATAATTGGGCAGGTGCTGCTTGGGGATGACCCCCAGGATGCGGCCGCCTTGCAACAGGGCGGCGCAATTGTAAAGGTGATCCCCCCGGCGCAGGGGCAAGCCCACCAGGGCCAGGGTAGCGAGATCCCCGGTGCCCGCCAGGATGGTTTGCAGGCCCTCCAGGGCGCCGTCCAGCAGGCGCTGCTGGTGAAACAGGTCCCCGCAGGTGTAGCCGGTGAGGCACAGCTCGGGGAATACCGCCAGGGCGGCGCCGTTTTGGGCGGCTTCCCGGTATTGGGCCAGGATGGCGGCGGCATTGGCCCGGGGGTTGGCTACCCGGCAGGGGGGCGTAGCCGCGCAAAGGCGGATAAAGCCGAATTGATGCATAGCAAACCTTTCTGCCTATAGGGCCTGGGTGGCGTTTTCCAGATAGTCCAGATCCTCCCCGTGGAGATAGGGGGACAGGGCGTCGTACACCAGGGCGTGGTAGGCGTCCAGCCGGCGGATGTCAATGGGCTCCATAAGGGCGGGGTCCAGCACATCCCGGTCGATGGGGGCCATGGTCAAGGGGACAAAGCCCAGCATACCGGTGGGCAGCTCCACGCATTCCACCAGGTTTTCCATGCGCACCCCGTGCTCTCCCTCGAAATATAGCCCCGGCTCGTCGGAAATGACGATGCCCGGCTGGAAGGGCAGGGTGTTCTGCTGGCCATAGTTGATCCGGGCGGGGCCTTCGTGGACGGAGAGCATAGCCCCCACCCCGTGGCCGGTACCGTGGCCATAGTTGAGCCCCGCCGCCCAAAGGGGCCGCCGGGCGAACACATCCACATGGCTGCCGTCCATGCCCCGGGGGAAGGCGGCGTCCATCAGGGCCAGCATAGCCCGCACCACCAGGGTGCAGTGGGCTTTTTCCGCCCGGGTCAGGGGGCCCATGGCCACGGTGCGGGTGATATCCGTGGTGGCGCCGGGCCATTGCCCGCCGCTATCCACCAGGTAAAGGCCCTTCTTTTCCAGCTTGGCGCTGCCCTGGGCAGGGGCGGAATAATGGGGCAAGGCCGCGTTGGGGCCATAGGCGCTGATGGTGGTAAAGGAAATATCCGAACATCCCGCCTCCAGCCGCATCTGATCCAGCCGGGCCGCGGCGCCGGCCTCATCCAAGCCGGTGCCCCCCTGTTCCTTGACCCAGCGCAGGAACCGGGTCATGACCACCCCGTCCTTTATGTGGGCTTCCCGGATGGCCTTCAATTCCCCAGGGGTCTTGAAATTGCGGCTGCGGGCGCTCCAGGCGGACTCCGTCAATTGGACGCCCCGCTCCAGGAGGGGTTGGCCCAAGGCAAAGCTCAGGGAAGGGGTGACCAGCAGGGTATCCCCCGCCCCGTACCGGGACAGGAAGGCATAGACGGCGTCATAGGGCCGTATTTCCGCCCCCAGCTCCTTTAGGTAAGCCTGGATGGGCGCAGCGGCTTTATCCTCCATAAACAGGAACAGGCTTTCCGCCTCCGCCAATACGAACATGCGCACCACCGGGGTATGGGGGATATCCTGGCCCCGGATGTTCAGCAGCCAGGCGCAATCCATCAGGTCGGTGAGGAGCATGGCCTTAGCCCCGGCGGCCTTGAGCTGGCTCCTTAGGTCCCGGAGCTTATCCTGGGCGGTCCTGCCGGCCAGGTGGTCGGCAAGGCGGAAGGCTTCCCCGGTGAAGAGGGGGGGCCGGTCCTGCCAGAGGGGGCTTATCAGATCCACATCCACAACCGTTACGGCCTTGGCCCATGCCTTGGCCTGGTCCAGGGAAACGCACCGGCCGTCCAGGCCCAGGGTTTGGCCGGGAAGGGTCTCCAGGATGAATTGGGACAGGCTGGGCACCCCGGGCAAGCCCTCCTTCATCAGCAGGATGCCGCTGCCGGCGATCTGCTGTTCCGCCTGAAGATAGTAGCGGGAATCCACAAACAGCCGGGCGTCCTGCTTTGTGACCAGCAGGTTGCCGGCGCTGCCGGTAAAGCCGGTCATAAAGGCCCGGGCCTTGTGGTGGGGGCTTACATATTCGCTGCCGTGGGGGTCTGCCGTAGGCACCAGATAGGCGTCCAGGCCCTGGGCTGCCATGGCAGCCTGCAATGCGCGTAGCGTTTCAACGGTATTCATAGATTTCCCTCCATTATGGCTTTTATCCAAATGCACGCCCCTTGGGCGTCAGAAAGGTCAACGGTTTCCACGGGGGTATGCACATACCGGCAGGGGAAGGAGATACATCCGGCGGCAATGCCTGTAAGGGTGCGGGAAATGACGCCGGTATCCGTCCCCCCCGCCTTGAGCACCTCCCGTTGGAAGGGGATGCCGGCGGCCTGGGCGGCCTGGGCCATCCGCTCCCGTACCGGCTGGGACACCACCACGGACCCGTCCATGAGCTTAAGGGCCGGGCCCTTGCCCAGGGCGATGGGGCTGGGAGGCGCTTCCGGCCAATCCCCGGCGGGGGTCACATCCAGGGCGATGGCCAGATCCGGCTGGATGCCATAGGCTGCGGGCCCGGCTCCCCGGGTCCCCACCTCCTCCTGGACGGTGAATACCCCGTACAGGTCGTGGGGGCAGGGCTGCCTAAGGGCTTCCAGCACCAGGGCGCAGCCCAGCCGGTCGTCCAGGGCGCCCCCCACGGCCAGGCTTCCCTGGATCCGCAGGGGGGCGTGGAACACCGCCACCTCCCCGATGGAGACCAGGGCTTCCGCCGCCGCCTGGTCCTTGGCCCCGATGTCGATGAACAGGTCCTCCATCTTGGCGTCCTGGGGCTTTTTATCCTTGCCCCCGAAGAACACCGTGCCCATAACGCCGCTTTGGAAGGCCACCTGCCGGGCAATGGCATAGGCCGGCTGCAACCCGCCCACCGCCGCCACCCGGAGGAAGCCGGCCGGCTCCACATCCGTGACCATCAGGCCGATCTGGTCCATATGGGCGCACAGCATGAGCTTTTTGCCGCTGACGCCCGGTTTATAGGCGATCAGGTTCCCCAGAGGGTCCCGGCGGATCTCCTGGCAATGGGGGACGGCCAGGCTGCGGATGGCTTCCGCCACCCCATCCTCCCGGCCGGAGGGGCCATAGGCCGCCGTCAAAGCGTATAGATCATGTTCCAGCATGGTGCAGGACCTCCTTCCACATCTCGTCCAATAGAAAATGCCGGGCCAGTTGATAGGCCGCCTCCATGTCCCCCAGGCTGCATAGGCTGTTGGGGGAATGGATATACCGGCAGGGCACGGAAATGCCCCCCACCGGACAGCCCCCCAGGCCCTGGTGGATGGCGCCGCCGTCGGTGCCGCCCCGGGCGCCCCGACGGGGCTGATGGGGGATGTTGTGGGCCTTGGCGGTTTGGAACAGGGCGTTTACCATCCGGGGCAGGGCCAGGGTACGGCCGTCCATCAGGGTGATGGCCGTCCCCTTGCCCACCTGGGTCACCATCTGGTCGGGCCGCAGGCCCGGCAGGTCGTTGGCGGTGGTGCCCTCCAGCACCAGGGCCAGCTGGGGGGCTACCTGGGCCGTGGCCGCCATGGCCCCCCGGGTCCCCAGCTCCTCCTGGACGGTGAACACCCCGTAAAAATCACAGGCAAAGGATTCCTGGAGCAGCTGGAGCAGGATGACGCAGCCCAGCCGGTCGTCCAGGGCCTTGGAGCACACCAGGTCCCCCAGCACCATGGGCGCGCTCTGGAACCATACCGGGGCGCCTACCGGGGCCTTGGCCATGGCTTCCTCCCGGCTGCCGGCGCCGATGTCCAGATACAGCGCCTCATGGGGGATGCGCGTTTTGAATTCCTCATCGGTTTGCAGGTGGATGGCCTTGCAGCCGATGACCCCGGGCAGGGCATGGGGGCCGAGGCCCACCCACACCCGCTTGCCCGGCATGACCCGGCAGTCGATGCCGGCGGCGGCATAGGCCAGGGTGCCGTCCTCCCGGTGGCCCCGCACCACCATGCCCACCTCGTCCATGTGGGCCGCCACCATGACCCGGGGGCCAGGGCCGGGCCGGTGGGCGTATAGGTTGCCCATGGGGTCTGTAAATACCTCTAGCCCCAAGGGCGAAAGGGCTTCCTTCAGATAGGCCCGTACCGGCCCTTCATGGCCGGAGATCCCCGGCAGGGCGCATAGAGCCATCAATCCTTCCAGCATAGGGCCTCCTTTGCCTGGGCTTCGTCCAGGCCCAAGATCCATCCTTCCAGCAGGCTTTCCAGCCGCTCCAACGCCTGCTGGCTGATCACCTCCGCCCCGGTATGCATATACCGCAGGGGCACGCTGAGCAGGGCCGCGGCCACGCCCCCCGCCTGGGTGGCGATATCCCAGGCGTCGTTCCCCTTGGCGGCCATCTCCGCCTCCGTCTCATAGGGAATGTCCCGGGCCTTGGCCGCTGCCTCCAGCAGCCCTACCAGCCCCGGATGCAGGCTGGCGCTCCGGTCGATGACCAGGCTGTCCAGGGGGAAGGTGGAAAATTCCTTCGTAGGGGGCGGCGCATGGCAAACGTCCACCGCCACCGCCAGATTCGGCTTCAGCCCCCGGGTGGCGGTCAGGGCGCCTGTTCCGTGCTTTTCCTCCTGCACCGAGGCGCACAGCACCGCCTGGCAGGAAAGGGGCTTGCCCACCAGCCGGCTAAATAGATCCAATAGCGCCCCTAAGGGCCCCCGGTCGTCCAGGGTCTTGCCGGTAAGCCGGCCGTCCAGCAGCTCCCAAAGGGGCTCCGGGGCCAGGGTCACCGGGTCCCCTACCTGGACCCGGGCCTTGACAGCCGCCGGGGAAAGCCCCGTATCGCACAAAAGGTCCTCCCAGGTATAAGCGGGCTGCTCTGTCCCCTGCTGCAAATGGGGGGGCAAGGCCCCGGCCACGCTGGGCAGGGGGCCCTGGGCCGTATGGATCACCAACCGGGACCCGGGCAGGATCCGGGGATCTACCCCGGCGATCTTCCACAGCCGGACCATGCCGTTGTCCTCGATCCGGTGGACCATCATGGCCACTTCGTCCATATGGGCCATCAGCAGCACCACCGGCCCCTGGGTCCCTACCCGGCCAAATACGTTCCCCGCCGGGTCCCGCCAGGCTTCCGCGCCCATGGCGGTCAACTGGTCCAGCACTTCCCCGGCCACGCCCCCTTCCAGCCCCGTGGCCCCCGGGGCCTGGATCAGACGGTCGATCCGTTCCTTTCGATCCATAGTTATCCTTTCATACATGCCGCAAATACCCGCAGCGCGTTCTCATGGGTGATCCGATCCAGCTCCCGAGGGGTAAAGCAGCGTTCCAAAGCCCGCAGCAACCGGGGGTAGCCGGCGTAATCTTTAAATTCCAACCCGCAGCTGATGCCGTCAAAATCCGAGCCCAGGGCCAGCGCCTCCACCCCCGCCACCTTCCGGATGTGCAGGGCATGGCGCAAAATGGCCTCGCAGGTGGTATCCCCCGCTTCCCCTAGGAACAGGTTGTAAAAATTCAGGCCGACTACCCCGCCATGGTCCGCCAGGGCCTTGAGCATGGAGTCCGTCAGGTTCCGGGGATGGTCCGTCAGGGCCCGGGCATTGCTGTGGGAGGCCACAAAGGGACGCTTGCACTGGGCCGCCACGTCCCAGAACCCTCCGTCGGACAGGTGGGACACATCCACCACCATGCCCAATTCCTCCATCCGCGCCACCACGTCCCGGCCCAGCGCCGTAAGGCCCAGCTCCATCTTGGCCGGATCCGTACTGTTGGGATGGCCCAGCCCGTTTGGAAAATTCCAGGTCAGGGCCACCATCCGTATCCCTTGGGCATATAGCTGGTCCACCTGGGAAACCTCCCGGATCACCGCCCCGTCCTCCAATGTGAGCATGGCGCTGATCTTTCCTTGGGCTTGGTTGCGGGCCACATCCTCCATGCAGCGCACCTGGCCCATGCTTTCCCGGTTCTCCTCCAGTTCCCGGGTAAACCATGCATGGCTTTCCTGATACACCGCCTCCGGCGTCCCGCCTACGCTGGACAATTCCCCCACCGGCTGAGCCGGGGCGAATATGGCAAAGCACTGCAATAGCGCCCCGCCCGTTTGAAGCCGGGGAATGTCCAGATGGCCACCGCTGGCCTTTAGCCGGTCTTGGCCCTTGCTATGGGCCACCCGGCAGGTAATGGTGTCGCAATGTAGATCGACAATGGGATAATTTGCTTGTACGCTCATGATACTATCATATACCAAATCCCGCCCAAGAAAAAGGGGCCATCCAAGACGATTTGTCCACAATGCAGCCCTGCGCCGCCGCCGGGGGGTTGTCGGGACGCCGCCGGGGGGGGGGGGGGGGGGGGGGGGGGGGGGGGGGGGGGGGGGGGGGGGGGGGGGGGGGGGGGGGGGGGGGGGGG
>UQRU01000090.1 GCA_900543475.1 uncultured Eubacteriales bacterium | reverse complement strand
GCCGATGGTGCCGATGTTTACATGGGGCTTCGTGCGTTCAAATTTTGCCTTTGCCATTGAAACTTCTTCCTCCAAAATGTTTTGTGCTTGTCTTTTCGGGGGACCTGCCCTCTGCCCGCATGAAAACGGGTGGCGCCGGCCATAAAAGGCCGGCATTTGGAGCGGGTGATGGGAATCGAACCCACATTATCGGCTTGGGAAGCCGACGCTCTGCCACTGAGCTACACCCGCGTAGCCACAGCGTATTCGGGCGGTTGCTCCGTCCTACAGCAGACCTCCGTAGAGTACAGCATCATTATTCTAGTACAGCAGGACATTTTTGTCAACCACAAAGGGCTTTGTTTTCCCGCATTTTTCATACTTCGTCCATGGGATTTTGCCTTTGCCCCCGCCGTATACCATATGCTGTGGCCGGCGGGGGCGCTAACCCCTATTGCGCCGGGCGTGCGTCCAGGGCCAGGGCGGGCATGCCGTTGAGGGCCAGGCTGGAGCGCCGGCCCCCCAGCAGGGCGTAGTGGCCCGCGCAGCCGATCATGGCGGCGTTATCCGTGCAGAAGCGGAAATCCGGGCAGTAGAAGCGCAGCCCGGCCGCCTGGCAGGCTTCCTGGAGCATGGCGCGCAAATACATGTTGGCGGAAACGCCCCCGGCCAAAGCCAGGGCCTGGCTGCCCTGGGCCTGGGCGGCATGGACGGCCTTTTCCGTAAGGGTACGGCACACCGCCCGCTGGAAGGAGGCGGCCAGATCCGCCTTGCAAAGGGGCGTCTGGCGCTGGGCGGCGTTGTGCAGCAGGTTGACGGCCGCAGTCTTTAACCCGGAAAAGCTCATATCCAGCCCGGGGCCTTCATTGAAGCCCGCCCGCAGGGGATAGGCGTAAGCATCCCCCTCCAGGGCCAATTTTTCCAGCTCCGGCCCGCCGGGATAGGGCAGGCCCAGCGCCCGGGCCACCTTGTCAAAGGCTTCCCCCGCCGCGTCGTCCCGGGTGCAGCCCAGCAAGCGGAAGCTCTCATAATCCTCCACCGCAACAATGTGGCTGTGGCCGCCGCTGGCCACCAGGCAGGTAAAGGGGGGCCGCAGCTTGGGGAAGGTCAAATAGTTGGCGGCGATGTGGCCGGCCAGATGGTTTACACCCACCAGGGGCAACCCCAGGGCCAAGGCTAAGCCCTTGGCGTAGCTGACCCCCACCAGCAGGGCGCCCACCAGCCCGGGGCCGCAGGTGACCGCCAGGGCGTCGATCTCGGAAAGGGATACCTCCGCCCGGCGTAGGGCTTCCTCCACCACAGGGCCGATCCGCTCCACATGGCTGCGGGAAGCCAGCTCCGGCACCACCCCGCCGTATTGCCGGTGGAGGGGGATCTGGGTATGGACCGCCATGGACAGCACCCGCCGCCCGCCTTGCAGCACCGCGGCGGCGGTTTCGTCGCAGGAGCTTTCTATGGCCAGCAGCAGCGCTTTGGGGTCCTCCCCATAAGCGGCCAGCGCTGCCGCCGCCTGTTCTTCATAGGAAATCAAGCTGCCGCGCCCTCCTTTCCAGCCCGCCGGCCCACCAGGCCCACCACCAGGCTCACCACGGCGAGCCCCACCAGGGACAGGCCGGTAAAGGCGGCGATGATCCCGGAAAACAGCTCCAGGGGACAAATGCGGATCATCCTACAGGTAGCATAATCCATGAGCCACAGATCATTGGTGAAAAACACATAATGGAAACGGGTCCAAAAATCCGAAAAATCCACCGCCGCATATACCCCCAGCACAACCAGCACCCCGGCAAAGATCCCCAAAGCCACCCACCAGCCCCGGCGTATTTGCCGGGAAAGCCCAGGCCAACGGCTCCAGGCGGCCAGCCCGATCAGGAACAGGCCCAGGCTGGCCAGCCCCACATCCCCCAGGTCCCGGAAGGTCTGATACAGCGCCCGCACATCCACCATATGGTCGATCTCCTGCTGGTTGAACATTTGGACCTGCCGGCCATACTCCGTCACCGTGAGCTGGATGCTGTCCCGGCTGCCTTCCATATAGCCGATCATGGCCATCATGGCGTCGGTGCAATCCGCCGGGGAGATCCCGATCCGGCTTTGGGTATCCATTTCTTCATATATATTGGAAAAATACCCGGGCCGGTTGATGGTCAGCCGCAAAGCCCCCATCAATAGCCCCAGGATGGCCAGCAGCCACAAGGGCACCACCAGCAACGCCTTTGCCTTATCCATATCACGCCTCTCCCGGCAGCGCGCCCAAGGCCCAATCCAACGCCCGCATGGCGTCCTGCTCCAAATGGGGCTTCCCCAGGGTCAAAAGCCGGGCCGCCCGGCGGCGGGGCAGGGCGTTGAGGGCCACCAGGGCCGCAAAGAGCACATGGTCATGGTCGCTGGCTAGACCCACGTCGCTTTTTGGCAGGGCTGCCGTATAGCTGCCCATCTGGTCATAGCGCAGCTGGGCCCGGGCCATGAGCTCCACCTGCTCTCCGGATAAATAGATCCGATACGTCTCCGCCCGGGGGCACCAGCTTTCCAATGCCACGTCCACGGTAAACAGCCCCGCTTCCGCCGCATCGTCCCCGCCCTTGGGCTGTAGGCTGCCCATGGGGGCCAGCCCCAAATGCCCGATGGTGATCACCCGGGTACGGGGGTCCCGGTCCAGGGCGTCAAAAACCCCAAACCGCCGCAGGGCCACCCCAGTTACCCCGGTCTCTTCCTCCAGCTCCCGGGCCGCGCCCTCCAGGCTGGTCTCATCCATATTCAAAAATCCCCCGGGCAAAGCGTACCGCCCCAGGTCCGGATGGTTCCCCCGCCGCACCAGGGCCACGCTTAGGCATAGCTCCCCCGCCACCTCTTGCAGGGTAAACACCGCCGTATCCGACGTGACCGAAGGGTGGGGATATTTATTTACATCATAGGCCGCCAGAAATTCCGCTAGGGTCTGGCCCTTGGCATTGCGCAGCTCTTCCATCTTTCCTTCCGCCTTTCTATGGGTATTCTTTGGGGTATTATATCATAGTTTAGTAACAAATGGGGCCCCCGGCACAAGAATTCCCCCGCCGGGCCCCCATCCATTTCCCGGCCGGCCTGTTCCCTAGGCCGCCCGGCCTATTGAGGTGCGTTGCCCATGCTGCAAAAAACCATCCCCCTTCGGGGCGACCATAGGGCCCTGCTGCGCCTTCATGGCCAGGACCCCCAAGCCTGCCATATTTCCCTGGACCCGCCCCTTGCTTCCGGCTGCCTGTTCCTGGCCGGGGAAGCCGGCCAAGTCCAACCCATCCCCCTTGCGCCGGATGGTTCCGCTTCCCTTGCCCTGGATTTTATCCCCCTGGGCGCCCTGGTATACGACGGGACCGCCTTCCCCCTCTCCGGCGGCTTCGCCGGCCGGCAGGCCCTCCTGGAACAGGTCCAGGTGGCCATCCGCCTCCAGGGCCTGCCCCAGCCCATAGCGCCGCCCTGCGTCCCAGCCCAACAGCCGGACCCAACCCCTTCCTTAGACGCCGGGCCATTGCCCCAGGAACCCGCCTCAGCCTCCGCCTCAGCCCAGCCTGCTCCCCCCGACGCTCCCGCCGGCCCCGCCCCGGAACCGGCTGCGCCCTGCCCGGCGGAGGAAGCGCCGGCATCCCCACCCATACGCCCCCCTGCCGATGCCCCGGAAGCGCCGCTATCCTCAGCCGCCCAGGCGGACGCCCCCCCGGATCAAGCCGCATCCCCTGCGGACGCGCCCCCGGAACAGCCCTCCCAGGCGGGACCCGCTCCCAGCCGGCAGCAAAGCCCGGCCCTTTTGGATATCCTACAGCGGGCCCAAGCCCTATTCGCCCCCCAGGAATCCCAGGCCGCTTCGGTTTCCTCCCAAACCCCGGCCACCAAGCCCATCTCCAACCCCTTCCCCCGGGCCTTTCCCCAAAGCGCCTGGAAGCGGGTGGAATATCCCGGCCGGCCCGGCCACTATCTGGTGGGGGAGGGGGTGGGCCGGGGCGGCTCCTATACCGTCTATGCCCTACCCGGCGTCTATGCCCCGGTTTCCCGCCAGCCCGGCTTCGGCCGCTTCCTTCGGGCCGCCGATGGCAGCGGCTACTGGGTCCGCATCGTCCCCAGGCGGGGATGACGCCCCACAGCCTGTAGCCGGGTTTCAGCGGCCCTCCCGGAAGGACGGTAAAAATCCCGGCGGCGAAGGGGGGCGGCGGCAGGGCGCGAAGCGCCCTGAAAGAGCCCGCCCGGGGCCAAAGGCCCCAGGCGGGCTCTTTTGTTTGGCGGCCCGGCCGCCCAGGGGCGCCCCCCGCCCCCCAACCCCCCCCCCCCCCCCCCCCGCCGCCGGGATTTTTCGCCAAGGCAAAGCGGCCCCCGTCCCCAAGCGGGCGCTGGCGGGGCGCGCCCCTTTTTTTAGGACGCTAGAGCAGGGAGAGGCTGGTTTTCCCCCTTGCGCCACAACATATACGGGGCAGTGAAAGGCGCCGCCACAAGACGTCAAAAAAAGCCCTGGATATAGAGAAAATATGGGCATTTTTCTGATTGACAGGCAGGTATTTATGTGGTAGATTAGTACAGGTATCCCCCTCGAGGGGGTTTATTTAGGTATGTGAATACCGCCGGCCGGGCGGTGATCCGCCGGATCAGCGGCCGGGCGTTATGCTTACATGCTCAGGAGGAAGGAAAAAATGCGCGTTAAAGTCACGTTGGCCTGCACCGAGTGCAAGCAGAGGAATTACAACACCTTTAAGAACAAGAAGAACGACCCCGATCGCATCGAGTTCCAGAAATACTGCCGCTTCTGCCGCAAGCATACCCTGCATCGGGAAGCCAAATAAGCGGGGGCAATACCATGGCAGACAACAAAGTAAAAAAGCCCAAGAAGGAACGCAAGAGCGGCCGGATCAAGCAGTTTTTCAAGGAAGTCATGGGGGAGCTGAAGAAGCTGTCCTGGCCTTCCAAGAAGGATATGGTATCCTATACCCTGACCGTGATCGCTTTCATCGCCGTAATGGCCATTGTGATCTATGTATTGGATCTGGCCTTCAGCGAAGGGATCAGCCTGCTGGCCAAGCTGTAAGGGAGCGCCCCCATGGAAGAGGCCAAGTGGTATGTTGTCCATACCTATTCAGGTTATGAGAACAAGGTAAAGGAAGACCTTATCAAGGCCGTGGAGAACCGGAACCTACAGGATATGATCCTGGAGGTCAAGTATCCCACCGAGGAAGTGGTGGAGATCAAGGACGGCAAGCGCAAGGTATACCAGCGCAAGGTATTTCCGGGCTATGTCATGGTCAAGATGATCATGAACGATAAGACCTGGTATGTGGTACGGAACACCCGGGGCGTAACGGGCTTTGTGGGTCCGGGCTCCAAGCCCATCCCCCTTTCGGATGAAGAGGTCACGGCCATGGGCGTGGAGCGGATCCCCATCGAGCTGGATATCGAGGTGGGCGAAAGCGTCCGGGTGGTATCCGGGCCCCTGGAAAACTTCGTGGGTACCGTGGAAGCCCTGGACCCCGAAGCCCAGAAGGTCAAGCTCACGGTTTCCATGTTCGGCCGGGATACCCCGGTGGAGCTGGATTACATCGAGGTGCAGAAGATCTAAGGCTTCTGCGCCCTGCAAATGCAGAATTATGTTGCGAAGGGATGTTACCCGGCGCTGCATATATGTGGGAGGCCGGTCTCCGGCCGCTCGCACCACTTTATAAAAGGAGAAACCAAAACCAATGGCAAAGAAGATCACAGGCTACATCAAGCTGCAGATCCCTGCCGGCAAGGCAACGCCGGCGCCGCCCGTAGGTCCTGCCCTGGGCCAGCACGGCGTTAACATCATGGGCTTCTGCAAAGAGTTCAACGAGCGCACCGCCAAGCAGGCGGGCCTGGTCATTCCGGTGGTCATCACCGTGTACCAGGATCGTACCTTCACCTTTATCACCAAGACGCCGCCCGCCCCTGTGCTGATTAAGAAGGCTTGCGGCATCGAGACCGCCAGCGGCCGGCCCAACACCCAGAAGGTGGCCAGCATCACCCAGGCCCAGGTCCGGGAGATCGCCGAGCTGAAGATGCCGGATCTGAACGCGGCCAGCGTGGAAGCTGCCATGCGCATGATCGCCGGTACCGCCCGTTCCATGGGCATCACGGTGGTAGACTAAGAAGGAGGGCTATTCAGAATGAAACACGGCAAGAAATATCAGGATAGCGTAAAATCCTTCGACAAGCAAAAGCTGTATGATCCCCGGGAAGGCCTGGAAGTGGTGCTGTCCACCGCCAAGGCCAAGTTTGACGAGACCGTAGAGGTTTCCGCCCGCCTGGGCGTTGACCCCCGGCACGCGGACCAGCAGGTGCGCGGCGCGGTGGTGCTGCCCCACGGCACCGGTAAAAAGGTTCGGGTGTTGGTCTTCGCCAAGGGCGAAAAGGCCACCGAGGCCAAGGAAGCCGGCGCGGATTTCGTAGGCGATGAGGATCTGATCAAGAAGATCCAGACCGAAAACTGGTTTGGCTTCGACGTGGCGGTGGCCACCCCCGATATGATGGGCCTGGTAGGCCGTATCGCCCGGGTATTGGGCCCCAAGGGCCTCATGCCCAACCCCAAGAGCGGCACCGTGACCATGGACGTTTCCAAGGCCATCGCGGACATCAAAGCCGGTAAGGTGGAGTACCGCGTGGACAAGACCTCCATCGTGCACGTACCCGTGGGCAAGGTTTCCTTTGGCGTGGATAAGCTGGAGGAGAACCTCAACACCCTGATGGACGCCATCATCAAGGCCAAGCCCGCCGCCGCCAAGGGTACCTACATCAAGTCCCTGGTGGTTTCCACCACCATGGGCCCCGGCGTGAAGTTTAACGCCCTGAAGTTCTAAAAATTGCCCATTGACATCCGGGGGTAGGTTTGTTACACTATCCCCCGGAACCAAACTTGTGCCAAAGACAGCCGGTTGCCCCCGGGGCGTAATTCCTGCCGAGGTACGGTGTGTACATCCTTCCTCTGGATCGCATCCGGCCCTTTGTCTTTGCACAAAGGGCTGTTTATTTTTCGCAAGGAGGTGAAACAACCAATATGGCAAACATCAAGAACATCGAGATGAAGGCCGAACAGGTTGCGCAAGTTCAGGAAAAACTCCAGAAAGCCCAATCCGTTGTGGTCTTTGACTACCGCGGCCTCACCGTGGAGGAAGTCACGGCCCTGCGCGTGGAAATGCGCAAGGCGGGCGTGGAGTATGTGGTCCTAAAGAACGCCATCGTGGAGCGCGCTGCCCAGGGCGCGGGTCTGGACGCCCAGATCTTCGATTACCTGAAGGGCCCCTCCGCCTTCGCGTTCGGCTATGAGGATGCCGTGGCCCCCGCCAAGATCCTCAAGGACGCCATCAAGAAGTATAAGAAGTGCGAGATCAAGGGCGGCGTCATCAACGGCGTAGTTTCCGACGCCGAGGCTATGAATACCCTGGCCGACCTGCCCCCGCGGGATGTGCTCATCGCCCGGCTGCTTGGCAGCATGATGTCCCCCATCTCCGGCCTGGCTATCGTGCTGGACCAGATCGCCAAGAAGAACGGCGAAGCCCCCGAGGCTGCCGCCGAAGCGTAAACACTTACCAAAATTTCATAGGAGGATATGACAATGGCTATCAATAAAGAGCAATTCATCGAAGATATCAAGAACATGACCGTTCTGGAGCTGGCCGAGCTGGTCAAGGCCGTTGAGGAAGAGTTCGGCGTATCCGCCGCCGCTACCGCCGTGGCCGTGGCTGCCCCCGCCGCCGGCGGCGCCGCTGAGGCTGCCGAGGAGAAGACCGAGTTCGACGTGATCCTCAAGAACGTCGGTTCCGAGAAGATCAAGGTCATCAAGACCGTCCGCGAGCTCACCGGCCTGGGCCTCAAGGAGGCCAAGGAGCTGGTGGATAACGCCCCCAAGCCCGTCAAGGAAGGCGTCTCCAAGGAAGAAGCCGACAAGATCGTTGCCGCTTTCAAAGAAGTTGGCGCCGAGATGGAAGTCAAATAACTTCCCCTTCTATCGCTTATCCTTTGCCCTGCGTATGCAGGGCTTTTTCTTTTCCCAGCGGGGGGCGGCGAGTTTAACCCTATTTTGAAAATTATTTCAATCGTGGTTGCCCGGCTTTGCCCGCTAGGATTATACTATCCCTAACAGGCGAGGCTGTTCCTTGGACGCGGGAATGGAGGCGTGGGCCATGGAACAGCGGCTATACGTATGGGATATGCGGCAACAAGCCTCTATTGGGAAGCGCAGGCAGGATAGGCCCTTTGCCCCAAATCACCAAAATCCCATGGAGGGCGCGGCGCAATTTCATAATATCCCGCGCCCTTCATCATGCCAAATCGTAGGAGGGTTTCGCAATGAAACAAAGAGCAGCTTTGGCGGCCGTTTTGGCTGTAGGCATTCTTGCGGGCTATGGCATATTGGCAAATCTACCCGAGCCCCTGGATGGCCAGATCACCGGAACCGATTCTTGCGATGCTGCTGTCTATACCAAGGTCATCGCCATGGATTCCAGAGATGGAAATGCCTTCTACTATGCGGACAGTCAAAATAACCTTTATATAAAAGGCGCTTTTGAGAAAATAAATGAAAACGTCTATGCTGTCTCATGCGACAGCGCGGCAGGCAAAGCGGCCATTCCGGATCAAAGCATCGTTTACAGCCACCGCTCGTTTCTGCTGACCGTCAGCGGCCAGCAGCTTCTCTTCCGCAAGGTCCATCAGGCGCCCATCCTCTATGGGGATGAAACGGTTTACGAGTAAAATGCTTTTTCCAGCCTGTCGAAAAACCCTTGGGGGTTCGGGGGCCGCAGCCCCCGGAGGCTATAATCGGATTTGGCGGCGTGTACG
>UQRU01000089.1 GCA_900543475.1 uncultured Eubacteriales bacterium | reverse complement strand
GGGGGGGGGGGGGGGGGGGGGGGGGGTGGGTGGGTTGGGGGGTGTGGGGGGGGGGGGTGTGGTGGTTGGTTGTTGGGGGGGGGGGGGGGGGGGGGGGGGGGGGGGGGGGGGGGGGGGGGGCGGGCCCCCCCCCCCCCCCCCCCCCCCCCCCCCCGCCGGATAGCTCCCACGCCCCCATTGCAAAGCAAGGGCGCCGACTTCGCCGTCAGCGCCCCGGATCTTATTCTTCCATCGAATTAAGGCTGAAATTCCTCCGCGTAAACCACCCGGATCTGGTTTTCATAAAGCCCTGCTGCAGCCCCCATGGAAAAGTGGTCTTCCACCATGGCGTCCAGGATCTCCTGGGTAATGCCGGCGCAGATCACCTCCACCGCATCGTTGCGGTTTGCAGCCCGAAGCGCCCGATAGGCGTCCATGGCCAGCTGGGGGGTCTCCGCATAGATGCTATCCAGCAAGCCTACCGGCACCCCATCCAAGGCTTGTGCTGTCCATGCCCCTGCGTCCAACGGCAAGGCCGGGGTCTCCGCCGGCATTGGGGTTTCGCCCTCTGAAGGGGATCCGCTGGGCGCGGGGGTCGCGGGAGGCAGGTTGGCATAATATACCCCTTTGGGCTGCAACTTGCCAGCCTGTACCATCTCCTGAAAGATCACATCCCCCGGGCTGCCCGGCGTATCCAGCAGAGCCAGCACCCGGATGGGCGCCTCATGGGCGGGATAGGTAAACAAGGCGTCCCAGGCCATGGCCGCGCATACCGCAGGATCCTCCGTCAAAGGGGTCGGCGTAGGCACAGGGGTCGGGGTTGGGGTAGGAGCCAAGGTGGGGGTGGGGGAAGGCGTCTGCACCAGAGCTAGGTTCTTCACAAAGGCGGGGACGTCTCCGCCCTGCAGAGACTCCAGACACAGCCCTATAAAACCGACGGCCCCTATGGTCAACACCACCGCCAGGAAAATCGCCAATCCCCGCTTCATGCCTGCCCCTCCTCCTGGTGGTAAATGGTAGCCCAGCCGGTCTTGATGAGCCGGCTTTGGATATAGCCTAAAGTCCCCCAGTAATCCACCAATGTCCACCCGTTGGTCAGCTCTGCCACCACCTCAATGGTGCTATCCCGGGCCACCTTGTATAGGCGGGTGGACTTGGTGCTGGGCTCTTCGTATAAATATACCGTGCTGCCCACATACCGGCCTTCCGGCTGGGATTCCATGACCCCTTGGGTATAGGTGATATAGCAGCGTTTCACATAGCCTTCCCGGTCGTCCACCTTTACCTTCACCCAGGGATCGCCTTCCTGGAGGATCTCCACCTGGGTCCCCTCGGGGAGACGGCGGATCAGCTTATCGTTGGTTCCGTTGCCGGTACGCATCTGGGCCCCATCCACCACGATCCAGGCGGACCGGTCCGGCAGGGGGGGCGTATCGTAGATGTTCTGCTGGAAGAGGTCATATTCCGAAAAGGACATCTCGCTGCGCAAGGAAGCGGTCAGCTCCCTATCCCCTTTCCGGGCGATCACGTTTACCGTGGTGCCTGGGCAGGCATGGTAATATAACCACTTGGCATCCTCCACATAGAGGCGAATGCAGCCATGGGAGCCGGTCTTTCCCAGCCCATTATACGGGCTTTTCTTCAGGGTCGTGATATCCCGCTTACTAAACATGATGGAATGGAAGTAGATGCCTCCTACCACCTGGGTCCAATAGCGGGCGTATTCCGCATTAAAGGCGGCAAATTTCCCAAACCGTTCCCGGGCGCCGATCTTCCAGCGGCCGGAAGGGGTAGGGGTAGCGGGTTCTAAGCCATCCGGCTCGGTTTTGCCGGAGGTACAGAGCATCCGCCGGACGATGCGGGTATATTCCCCCTGGTCATCCTTTTCGTAAACGGTGACCACCTGGTTCCGGGTATCCAGCTCGATGTAATATTTTTCCGGATCTGTGTTTTTCAGTTCGTCCCGGGCCAGGGCCACAGACGGCAACAAAGCAAACAGCGCCAAGGTCAGGGCCAGGCACCGTCCCAAAAGCCGATTCGGCATGGATTCCTCCCACAGAAAAATTCATCGATTTCCTTATATTATAGGGCATGCTTTCTTCCTTGCCAAGAGCCAACCTTTTGCTTTTTATACAAAAATATCTTCCATTGGGGTATTCTCCTGTTGGGCCTGGTAGAATATGACCCTTGACCCATTTCTGCTGGGGAATTATACTAGTTCCTAGCTGCATACTCACAGTTTTTGCATATTTATTTTTTGGCCTGGAGGTTTCAGCCCATGATCAGACTCGCCACCCTGCAAGACATCCCCGACGTAGTCGCCATCTATAACGCTCTACATACCCTGGAAGAACGGGGGAAAGCTGTCATCGGCTGGCAACGGGGCGTATATCCCACCCGCAAGCACGCCATGGAGGCATTGGAAGCCGGCCAGCTGTACGTGGATGACCAGGATGGCCTGATCCTGGCCGCCGCCAAGATCAACCAAACCCAGGAGCCGGCCTATTTTGAGGTTTCCTGGGCCTATCCAGCCCCGCCGGAGCAGGTGCTGGTGATGCACACCCTGGTGGTATCCCCTGCCGCCCAGGGCAAGGGGTGCGGCACCCGGTTTGTGGAATTCTATACGGAGTTGGCCCGGCAGATGGGCTGCACCTGCCTGCGCATCGACACCAACGCCCGCAACCAAGTAGCCCGCAGGCTTTACGCCAAGCTGGGCTTCCGGGAGGCGGGCGTCATCCCCACCTGTTTCAACGGCCTGCCCGGGGTAGACCTGGTGTGCCTGGAAAAAAAGCTCTAGCCTGCCAAAGGGTGCAAAAAACCGCTGCCTGCCCATGGAATGCAGACAGCGGTTTTTCTATAGAGCCGCAGCTTATTTGTCCCCGGCGGCGTCCAGCTGATAGGCCAGCCGAGGGTCTCCATCCGGCAAAAAAACCGTGCCGCAAAACTGGAACCCATGCTTGAGGGCCAAGTGCTGTAGGATGCCGTTATCCCGATGGGTATCGATGCGAAGGGTGGGAATTTTCGTAAGGCAAAATTCCACCATCTGGGGGAAAACGCCTTTTACCTTCCCATTGCTGGCAAGCCTATGGATGGTGCCGTAGGGCCGGTCGTTGGGCCAGCTGCCGTCCTGGATGACCGCATAATAAGGCTCCTCCCCAATGGCAAGCACAAATACTGCCTGGGGGATCTGGCCTTCCTCCAGCACATAGCATTCCCCCCGCTCCATGTCGGAAAGGAACTGGGCCCGGTCGGGATAGTCCCCCTTCCATTGGGAGGGGTTCCCGCTGGCAGCCATAATGGCTTTCCCTGCCTGTACGATCGCCATAATGGCGTCCAAGTCTTGGGGGGTCGCTTCACGGATGGGCATTGTGCGCTCCTTTCTATTTGCTTTTGGATACCTGTCTTATCGCTCCCGCAATACCAGATCCGTCTGGCCTGGATTGCTGCCGGCCTCCAGCCGGAGGATCTCCGGCCGGCCTTGGTATTGTTCCCAGAGCATATCCCGCAAGCGGGTGTTGTGGCCATAGCCATGGATCACCCGGATCCGGTATGCCCCGCCCCGGCGGCGCAAAGCGGCGTCCAGGGCCACCTGGGCTTGATACTGGGTTTTTCCATGCAGATCCAACGTAATGACGCTTTGGGGATTCACCGGACCTGCCCGCTTCCCAGGATCACATATTGATAGCTGCAAAGCTCCTCCAAGCCCATGGGGCCCCGGGCATGGAGCTTCTGGGTAGAAATGCCCATTTCGCAGCCCAAGCCGAATTCCCCCCCGTCGGTGAAGCGGGTGGAGGCGTTCACATACACCGCCGCGCTGTCCACCCCCCGCTGGAAGGCAACCGCCGCCGCCTGGTCCCGGGTGACGATGGCGTCGCTGTGGCCGGTGGAATGCTGGGCGATGTGGTGTAACGCTTCCTCCAGGCTCCCCACCACCTTCACAGCCAGGATATAGTCCAAAAACTCCGTATCAAAATCCTTGGGCCCGGCCGGCGTGCCGGGGATGATGGCCGCAGCTTCCGGGCATAGGCGCAGTTCCACCGGCTCCTTGCCCGCCTGCTGCCGGGCTTGGACGAGGCGCTGCTCCAGGGCCGGCAAAAAGGCCGCCGCCACCTCCCGATGTACCAGGCATACCTCCGCCGCGTTGCATACGGAGGGCCGGCTGGTCTTGGCGTTTTCCAGGATGTTCAGGGCCATTTCCAGGTCCGCCGCCGCATCCACATAGATATGGCAGATACCGGTGCCCGTCTGGATGCAAGGCACGGTGGCGTTTTCCACGCAGGCCTGGATCAGCCCCGCCCCGCCCCGGGGGATCAATAGATCCACCAGGCCGTTTGCCCGCATGAGGGCTTGGGCGGAATCCCGGCTGGTGTCCTGGATCAGGCTCACCGCCGCCTTGGGCAGCCCTGCCGCCCCCAGCCCCGCTTGCAGGGCGTCCACAATGGCCTGGTTGCTGCCAAAGGCTTCCTTGCCCCCCCGGAGCACGCAGGCGTTGCCGCTCTTGATGCATAGCGCCGCCGCGTCCGCGGTCACGTTGGGCCGGCTCTCATAGATGATGGCCACCGTACCCATGGGCACGCTGACCTTCCGGATGCATAGGCCGTTGGGCCGCTCCACCCGTCCCAACTCCCGGCCCACCGGATCCGGCAGTTGGGCCACCTGGGCCATGCCTTCCGCCATGGCCTGGATGCGCCCTTCGTTTAGGGCCAGCCGGTCCAGCATCACCGTTCCAATGCTGCTGCGGGCTGCTTCCAGATCCGCCTCATTGGCGGCCAGGATCTGGGGGGTATGGGCCAAAAGGGCTTCTCCCATGGCCCCAAGGGCCCGGTTCTTTTGGGCGGTATCCGCCACGGCCATCACCCGCCGGGCCGCTGCCGCTTGGGTCAAAATGTCCTGGGTGGTCATGCTTATTTGCTCCTTCCTACAAAATAGGTGCCTACCTGTTTCCCTTCCATAATATCATATAGCAGGGCGGGCTTATCCCCGTCCGCAATCACCATATCCACCCCTGCCTCCGTGGCCCGCTGGGCCGCGATCAGCTTGGTGGCCATGCCGCCTGTGCCCAGGCTGCTGCCTTTGCCGCCCCCCAGGGCCATGATCTCCGGGGTCAACGCCTCCACCCGCTGGATCCGTTGGGCATGGGGGTCCTTATGGGGGTCCGCCGTATACAGGCCGTCGATGTCCGTAAGCAATACCAGCAAGTCCGCCTTCGCCGCCACCGCCACAATGGCGCCCAGGGTATCGTTATCCCCGATCCCCAATTCTTCCGTGGCCACGGTGTCGTTTTCATTTATAATGGGCAAAGCCCCCAGCTCCAGCAGCCGGAATAGGGTGTTTTCAAAATGCCTCCGCCGGCTGTCGTCCAGCACGTCGTCCGCGGTGAGCAGGATCTGGGCCACGGTGTGGTTGTATTCGGAAAACAGCTTGTCATAGGTATACATCAGCTCGCACTGGCCTACCGCCGCCGCTGCCTGCTTGGTTGGCACATCCTCTGGCCGGCCGGGCAGCATCAGCTTCCCCACCCCCATGCCAATGGCGCCGGAGCTTACCAAAATAAGCTCATGGCCCGCGTTCTTCAAGTCGCTCATAGCCTTTACCAGGCTTTCCACATGGCGGATGTTCAAACGGCCGGTGGGATAGGCCAGGGTGGACGTTCCCACCTTGATCACGATACGCATATTGCGCCTCCTCATTCCCCTAACTTATGGGATTTTTCATAGGCTGCCCGGACCGCCTTCATGGCCGCAGCCCGGAAGCCGCCTTCTTCCAATACTTGGATGCCTTCAATGGTGGTGCCCCCGGGGCTGCATACCGCATCCTTACGCGCCGCCGTGTGTACGTCTCCCTCCAGGGCCATGCGGCCCGCCCCCAACAGGCATTGCGCCGCATAAAGCTGCGCCTTTTGCCGGGGCAGGCCGCAGGCCACGCCCCCGTCCGCCAGGGCTTCCAAAAAGACATACGCATAGGCCATGCCGCAGCCGCTTACGCAGCTGCCCGCCTCCAGCAGGGGTTCCTCCACCTGATCCAGCCGGCCGGCTGGGGCCAAGGCCGTTAACAGGGCCTGGGCCTTTTCCGGGGCTACCCCTTTGGCACACCAGGGGATCATGCTCTCCCCCACCTGGGCGGCCAAATTCGGCAGGATGCGAAAGATGGGATACGGGCCCCCTGCCATTTCCTGCAGCCGGTCCATGCTAAGCCCTGCCGCCATGCTCACCAGCACGAACCCATCCTGCCGGGCTGCCAGCACCGGCTGCAAGGGCCGGAGCATATCCGCCATCAGATGGGGCTTGACCCCCAGGAAAATATAGGCGCATTGAGCGGCCTGGAGGTTATCCCCCGCCTGGCAGCCCAGCTCCTTAGCCAGGGCTTCCGCCTTGGCTGGGGTCCGGTTGCTCAGCAGCACCCGCTTTGGGTCCACCGTCTTACACAGGACGCGGGCAATGGCGCCCCCCATATTCCCGCAGCCGATAAAGCCGTATTCCGCCTGGATCATGCGATTGCCTCCTTCTGTATGATTGCGCTACCCTTGCACGTTTACGAAAACAGGGCAGCTTCGTGGGCATTGACGTGAAAGTACCGCCCTGATAGAAGCTGCCCTGCTTGCAGTCCGGATAAACGAGGCCTAGGCCCCTTTACCCAAGGCCCATGCCCGACCACCTGCCGCCGGGACCCATGGGATCATTGCTGGATATCGAAATATTCGCCCCGCTTGTAATCGTAAATGGCGCTGCTGGAGAAGGCGTCCAGGTTCTCCAGCGCCTTGCCCGTGCCGATGGCCACGCAGGAGATGGGATCCTCCGCCACGTAGCAGGGCACCTTGGTATGCTCGGAAATGAACTTGTCCATGCCGTAGAGCAGGGCGCCGCCGCCGGTGAGGCAGATGCCGTTTTCCGTGATGTCGCTGGCCAATTCCGGAGGGGTGCGCTCGAACAGATTCCGCACGCTCTCCAGGATGCTTTGCAACGGCTCCTCCAGGGCGTCGATCATCTCGTTGGAGCCCACCACCAGGGCCTGGGGCAGACCGGAAATCAGGTTACGGCCCTTTACATCGATGAACAGCTGCTCCTTGCGGGGATAGGCGGAACCGATCCGGATCTTCATTTCCTCCGCCGTGCGCTCGCCGATGAGCAAATTGTGCTTTTTGCGCATATAGCGCACGATGGCTTCATCGAATTTATCCCCGGCGATCTTGATGGAATCCGACAGCACCGCCCCGCCCAAGGACAGGATGGCCACGTCGCTGGTGCCGCCGCCGATATCCAGGATCATATTGCCCCGGGGCTGGGCAATGTCGATGCCTGCCCCGATGGCCGCCGCGATAGGCTCCTCGATCAGGTAGGTGTGGCGGGCGCCGGCTTCTTCCGTGGCGTCGATGACGGAACGCTTCTCCACCTCGGTGACGCCGCTGGGCACGCATACCACCACCCGGGGCTTAAAGAAGATACGCCGGCCTACTACCTTGCGCAGAAAATGGTTGAGCAAACGCTCGGTAATATCATAATTGGAAATGACCCCGTCCCGCAAAGGCCGCATGGCCAAAATATTCCCCGGGGTACGGCCCAGCATCCGCCGGGCTTCCTCGCCGATGGCCAGGATCTTGCCGGTGATCTTCTCCACCGCCACCACGGACGGCTCCCGCAGCACAATGCCCTTGCCTCGGACATATACCAATACGCTGGCGGTCCCCAGGTCGATCCCTACATCGTTGAACTCAAACAGTCCCATAGATTCGATAACCCTCCAACAGCTCCCAAAGAAGCCTCTCTAGCCATTTTACTTGTTACTTGTACATAACATATCAAGTTATTTTATCATTTTAGCACAGGCTGCACAAGTGCGCAGTGTCAGATTTTTGAATATTTTATAAATAATCGCCGGAGCCTGGGCGAATGGTTATGGCTTTCGGCGATTTTTCACTTTTTCGCCCGGGATTTGTCACGGGCTTCCTGCTTGTCATACCTCCTGGATTCCGCTATAATCAAGTATATGCTGTTTATCTTGCCACTTGGCGCCTTAAAGGAGGTTGTTATGCGCATCGTTTCCGCGGTCTGCCGGATCGCAGCCCTGTTTTTGATCATTTTAACGCTTTCCGCCTGCGCTGCTCCTGTGCCGGTGGAGGTTTCTATACCCACCCCCACGCCCCAAGCGCCTACCCCCAGCCCCACCCTGACCCCGGCCCCCACCTCCACCCCCTCTTCCACGACGGTGGCGGAGGATGAGGAGCCCTACTCCCCCCAGGAGCTCAACGGCATCGCCGGGCCGGACGACGTGCTGCCCATGCACGACTCTTATGAAGAAGTCAAAGCCATCAACGACGACGTGATCGGCTGGATCACCATCGACGGCACGGTCATCGATTATCCCGTCGTGCGGGCCGCGGACAACGACTATTACCTGGGCCGGGATGTGGAAAAACGCAAAAGCGCCTATGGGGCCATCTTTATGGATTTCCGCAACGCCGACCCTGCCCAGCAAAAGCATATTATCCTATACGGCCATAATATGAAAAACGGCACCATGTTCCACGACCTGATGAACTATAAGCAGAAGTCCTTCTTTGACGAGCACCGGATCATCGACCTGCTCTGGGACGGGGTGGAGACCCAATGGGAGATCTTTGTGGCCTACATCATCAAGCCCAATACCATCTACCATATTTCCACCGCCTTCACCGACGACCAGCACTTTGCCGACGTGATGAACCAAACCATCGAATACGCCAAAACCGTCAAACCCTCCAATGCGGACCCGGATGTGACCATCAAGCCCAGCGACCAGGTGCTTACCCTTTCCACCTGCACCTACGAATACGACGATTCCTTCTTTGCGGTGATGGCCCGACGGATCAAATAATGAAAATGAAAAAAAGCGGCTTTGCCGCTTTTTGGCTGTCGAAAAAGTGGCTTGCGCCACTTTTTCGAGGTGTTCATAGCTCCCTTGCGCCTACGGCGCGGCCA
>UQRU01000088.1 GCA_900543475.1 uncultured Eubacteriales bacterium | reverse complement strand
CTTGCCCCAAAACCGTACAAACGCCCCGGGGGGCGGGGCCCCCCAACCCCCGGGGGGTTTTTCGACAGGCGCAGGAGGCCGCGCCCCCCAAAGGGGCGCGGCCTCCTATGAAATGCCGGCATTCGCCCCAGCTACGGATTAAGCGATGCCGAAAATAGCCTCCGCATTTTTATGTAAGATCAGTGCGCGTTCTTCCTGGGTCAAGGGCAGCCGCTGGAAATGGGCCAGCTCCACCACCGGGGACCACATGGGGTAATCCGTACCGAACATCACCCGGTCCGCCCCATAGAGACGGATCAGCTCCACCACCTCTGCATCCGGCAGGGCAAACATGGTGGAGGAACAATCCACATAAAAATTGGGGATGCCGTGAAGCTGGGCCGCGGCCTCCTGCCAGATGGAATAGCCGCCGAAGTGGGCGCCGATCACCGTCAGGCCGGGAAAGTCCCGCAGCACCGGCAACAGGCGGTTGGGATTGGAAAAGTCAAACCGCTTGTCCCCGGTATGGAGCAGGATGGGGATCTTCCCCTGGCAGGACTCGTAGATGATCCTGCAGCGAGGATCGTCCAAGGGGAAATGTTGGATGTCGGGGTGCAGCTTGATGCCCTTGAGGCCCAGCTCCAGGGCATGGGCGATATCCCCGGCCATATCCTTGCTATCCGGATGCAAGGTCCCCAGGCCGGTGAGCTTTTGGGGAAAGGCCGCCACCTCTTTTGCGATGAACTCGTTGATGGAATGGACCTGCTCCGGCTTTGTGGCCACCGACTGCACCACAAAATGGTCGATGCCCGCCTGCCGGCCCTCCTGGAGCAGGGCGCCCAGGGTGCCGTCGCAGGTGGCGGGCAGGCCGTCGTAAAAGTTGCCGGTGCTGGCGGCCGCTTTGCGGGCGATGGCATCGGGATATATATGACAATGGGCGTCAATGATCTGGTACAAGGGTATCACCTCGGCAAAATTCTGTTCTACATTATAAAATTTTCCACAAATCCCGTCAACGGCAAAATCCGTTCCCCCGCTTCCGCTCCCGGGCTGAAAATACAAAAATCCGCCGCCCAAGGGGGCAGCGGATCTCGTTTATTTATGGTTTAGATGTGTGTTTCGTTTCGGCTTAATACATGCCGCCCATTCCGCCGCCAGCCGGGGGCATGGGAGGTTCGGGCGCCGGGATATCGCACACCAGGCTCTCGGTGGTGAGCACCATGGCGGCGATAGAGGCTGCGTTCTGCAGGGCGCTACGGGTCACCTTGGTGGGATCCATAATGCCCTTTTCCGCCATCATGCCGTATTCGTCCCGCTTGGCGTCATAGCCATAGCCCTTCTTGTCGGCCTTCTTGATATTCTCCACGATGACGCTGCCCTCCAGGCCCGCGTTGGCCGCGATCTGCCGGATGGGCTCTTCCAGGGCCCGCAGCACGATGTTCACGCCGGTCTTCTCGTCGCCTTCGGTCTTTTCACGCAGGGCGGCCACATCGTCCAGCACGTTCACCAGGGCTACGCCGCCGCCGGGGACCATACCTTCTTCCACAGCCGCGCGAGTGGCGTTGAGGGCGTCCTCGATGCGCAGCTTGGCTTCCTTCATCTCCACCTCGGTGGCAGCGCCCACGGCGATCACCGCTACGCCGCCGGAGAGCTTGGCCAGCCGCTCCTGGAGCTTTTCCTTATCGTAGTCGGAAGTGGTCTCCTCGATCTGGGCCTTGATGGAGCTGATCCGGGCGCGGATCTCAGAGGGATCGCCAGCGCCTTCCACGATGGTGGTGTTCTCCTTATCCACCTTGACCTGCCGAGCCCGGCCCAGCATATCCATGGTGGTATCCTTCAGGGTCATGCCCAGCTCCTCGCTGACCACCTGACCGCCGGTGAGGATGGCGATATCCTGGAGCATGGCCTTACGCCGGTCGCCAAAGCCAGGGGCCTTGACCGCCACGCAGGTGAAGGTGCCCCGCAGCTTGTTCACCACCAGGGTGGCCAGGGCTTCGCCCTCCACGTCCTCGGCGATGATCAGGAGCTTAGCGCCCTGCTGCACCACCTGCTCCAGCACGGGCAGGATCTCCTGGATGTTGCTGATCTTCTTTTCGGTGATGAGGATGTAGGGATTATCCAGCACCGCTTCCATCTTATCGGTATCGGTGACCATGTAGGCGGAAGCATAGCCCCGGTCAAACTGCATACCCTCTACCACGTTGAGCTCGGTCTTCATGGTCTTGGACTCTTCCACGGTGATAACGCCGTCGTTGCCCACCTTTTCCATGGCGTCGGAGATCAGCTCGCCGATCTTCTCGTCGCTGGCGGAAATAGCGGCCACCTGGGCGATGTCCTGCTTATTGGTCACCGGCACAGACAGGGCCTTCAGGCTGGCCACTGCGGTGTCCACGGCGGCCTCGATGCCCCGCTTGACCCCCATGGGGTTGGCGCCAGCGGCCACGTTCTTCATGCCTTCCCGGATGATGGCCTGGGCCAACAGGGTGGCGGTGGTGGTACCATCGCCGGCCACGTCGTTGGTCTTGGTGGCAACTTCCTTCACCAGCTGGGCGCCCATGTTCTCAAAGGGGTCTTCCAGCTCGATCTCCTTGGCGATGGTCACGCCGTCGTTGGTGATCAGGGGCGCGCCATATTTCTTATCCAATACCACGTTGCGGCCTTTGGGCCCCAGGGTGATCTTAACGGTGTCCGCCAGGGCGTTCATGCCGGCTTCCAGGGCGCGGCGGGCTTCTTCGCCATATTTCAACTGCTTTGCCATGTGATTTGCCTCCTCTTATTTGCCTTATTCTACCACTGCCAGGATATCGTTCTGCCGCACGATGGTATATTCTTCCCCATCCAGCTTGATGTTGGTGCCCGCATAGGTGGAGACTACAACCTTGTCTCCCACTTTCACATACATGGCGACTTCTTTGCCATCCACCATGCCGCCGGGGCCAACGGCCAAAACTTCAGATACCACGGGCTTTTCCTTGGCGCTGCCGGTGAGGATGATGCCGCTCTTGGTGGTCTCCTCCGCCTCAACGCTCTTGAGTACGACTCTGTCCAGCAAGGGTTTGAGATTCATAATATTGCCTCCTATTTTGCTTACCTAGTATTATGACAAGCTGTGGGTTAGCACTCATCAGAGTGGAGTGCTAACAACAGTTGTTATGATAGCGCACCCTGGCCCGGAATACAACCCCCCTTCCGACTTTTTCACAATTGCGTTGCAATTTTCAACGGGTTCTCACAGGGCATTTTTATTGTGTCCCAAACCCAGCTTTGATATAATGCCAGAAAAGGGAGGGGTTGCATCATGGCATGGAGCAAATGGGACGACCGATTCATGAGCCTGGCCAAGACCATCGGCACCTGGTCCAGCTGCTTTCAGGATAACCGGCAGATCGGGGCCGTCATCGTAAAGAACAAGCGCATCCTCACCACCGGCTACAACGGGGCGCCGGCGGGCATCGTCAGCTGCAAGGACAAGGGGGAATGCATGCGCCGCCGGCTGGGCATTGCAAGCGGCACCCGGCACGAGCTGTGCTATGCCATCCACGCGGAACAAAACGCCATCATCCAGGCGGCCAAGCTGGGGGTCTCCATCGAGGGGGCTACCCTATACTGCACCCATCAGCCCTGCGTCATCTGCGCCAAGATGATCGTCAACGCGGGCATCGCCCGGGTGGTATACGGGGAGGGCTATCCCGACCAATTCGCCCTGGAGATCTTCCAGGAGGCCGGGGTGCTGCTGGAAAAATACGATAAGCCTATCCCATAAGGCACGGGGTTTTTTTGCACCCTGATCCGCCCACGCTGTATCCCGTGGGCGCTTTTTTTTTGCAACCTTTTCCCTTTCTGGATCGTTTTATTGTTAAGAATGCTGAAAACCTCAGGAGGAACTGCCAATGAAACGGATCTTGCCCTTGCTTCTTTCCCTGTTGCTGCTCACGGGCTGCGCTTCCAACCAGCCCGGCCAATACCCCGATGGGGTTCCCTCCTCCCTCACCGCCGTACGGTGGCCCGAAGCCCCCCATGCGGAGGATTATGACGCCCAGCGCTCCCTGCGGGCGGACGTGACCCCGGAACAGCTGGAAAGCCTCAACCGCTTTGCCGTCAACAGCGCCAAGGTCATCCTGGGAAATCGCCCCCAAACGGAAAACTGCCTTTACTCCCCTGTCAGCCTGTACTTTGCCCTGTCCATGCTGGCCTCCATCACCGGGGGCGATACCCAGGCCCAGATCCTTTCCACCCTGGCCTCGGATGAAGCCATGCTGGAACATACGGGGGCGCTATACCGGTTTTTGTACCGGGATGACGAGTATACCCGGCTGTTCCTGGCCAACTCCGCCTGGATGGAAAAAAGCGTCGCGGAAACATGCAACCAGGACGCCTTGACCGACCTGGCCCAGATCCACTATGCGGAGCTGTTCCCCGTGGATTTCCAGGACGCCGCCGCCGGGGAGGCCATGGGCCAATGGGTCTCCCAGAATACCAACGGCCTATTGGGAGAGGCCCTGCAGGTTTCCCCGGAAACGCTGCTCAGCCTCCTGAACACGGTATACTTCCGCTCCGAATGGATGTCCGCCTTCCAGGAAAGCGCCACCGCCCCGGGGGTCTTTCACAACGGGGACGGCACCGAGAGCCAGTGCGACTTTATGAACAAGACCATGGACGGCTCCTTTTTCCGCAACGACGTGTTCACAGCCGCCAGCCTTAGCCTGAAATCCGGCGCCGTCACCTTCCTGCTCCCCGGGGAGGGGCTGCGCCCTTCGGACGTATTGGCCAGCCCCAGCTGGGAAGCCCTGGTAAAGGATCAGCTGGAGAGCACCGGCTATGGGGAGGTGGTGCTCAAGGTGCCCAAGCTGGATTACAGCGACAGCCTGGACCTCCTGGACGCGGCCAAGGCCCTGGGCATCCAAGCGGCCTTCGACCCTATGGCTGCGGATTTCAGCCCCTTATGCAGCGATCCTCTGTTCGTATCCGCCATCCGGCAGGAAAGCGCCTTGACCATGGATGAAAAGGGCGTGGAAGCCGCCAGCTATACCCAGATCGATGTGGCGGGGGCCTCCATGCCCACGGATCAGGCGGAGCTGATCCTGGACCGGCCCTTCCTGTTCGTGATCCGGGCGGAAGGGGCGGCGCCCCTGTTCGTGGGGATCGTGAACACCATGGCCCAATAGCCCGGCGTTGACAGGGCCGCCCAATGCCGCTACAATAGCAGCAGCGGGCGGCCCTTTCATGTCCCGTCCCACAGATCTTCATTGCGAAAAGGAGCATTTCTTATGGATTATCGCTATGATACCCAGCTGCTGATCGAAGGCCAGGGCCTGGACGAGGACGCCATCAACGCCTATTTCACGGAAAACTTCGATGGGGATTGCCTGCTGGCCGTGGGAGATCCCAAGCTCATCAAGATCCATTTCCATACCAACGAGCCTTGGAAGGTGCTGGAATATTGCGCCTCCCTGGGGGAGATCTACGACATCGTGGTGGAGGATATGGACCGGCAGGCCCGGGGCCTACAGGGCTAAAGGGGAAAACTGCCCCGCGCCCGGGAAAAAACGCATTGACAAGGCCATGCCTTTGCCACTAAAATAAGGTTGTAAAGGCATGGACGGAGAGGAGTACGCGCCGTTGCCTCCCCCAGAGAGAAGCCCCTTTGGCTGCAAGGGCTTTGGCAGGCTGGTGCGGAAGGTCGCTCCCGAGCCGATCGGATGAAGCCAGTAGTCCGGTCCGAAGCCGCCCCGTTACGGCGAAGAAAAGCAGGCGCATTTTTTTGCGCAAGCAAAGGTGGTACCGCGAGCCCGCTCGTCCTTTGATGGATGGGCGGTTTTTTATCGCCAAGCATTTTTATTACATCTTGCAGGAGGTATTCCCCATGAAGGACATGCCCAAGGCCTACGACCACAGCGCCGTGGAGCAGACGCTCTACGACCGCTGGGAAAAGGCCGGCTATTTTCACGCTGCGCCCAATCCGGATAAAACGCCCTATACCATCGTCATCCCCCCGCCCAACATCACCGGCAAGCTCCATATGGGCCACGCCCTGGACGAGACCTTGCAGGACGTGCTCATCCGCTATAAGCGCATGAGCGGCTATGAAGCCCTTTGGCTGCCGGGCACGGACCATGCTTCCATCGCCACCGAGGTGAAGATCGTGGAGCAGATGGCCAAGGAGGGCATCGATAAGCGGGATATCGGCCGGGAAGCCTTCCTGGAGCGGGCCTGGGAGTGGAAGCGGGAATACGGCGGCACCATCGTGCAGCAGCTCAAAAAGCTGGGCGCCTCCTGCGACTGGGAGCGGGAACGCTTCACCATGGACGAGGGCTGCAACAAGGCGGTCATCAAGGTGTTCTGCGAGCTGTACCACAAAGGGCTCATCTACCGGGGGGACCGGATCATCAACTGGTGCCCGGTGTGCAAAACCGCCCTGTCCGACGCGGAGGTGGAATACGAGGAGCAAAACAGCCACCTGTGGCATGTGCGCTACGACGCCCCGGATAAGTCCTACTCCATCACCGTGGCCACCACCCGGCCGGAGACCATCCTGGGGGATACGGCCATTGCCGTGCACCCGGAGGACGAACGGTATCAGGACATCGTGGGCAAGACCGTCTGCATCCCGGTGATCGGCCGGGAGATCCCCATCGTGGCGGACGAGTACGTGGAGATGGAATTCGGCACCGGCGCGGTGAAGATCACCCCCGCCCACGACCCCAACGACTTCGAGGTGGGGGTCCGGTGCAACCTGCCCATCCTTCGGGTCTTTACCGACGACGGCCATATCAACGAGCTGGGCGGCGCCTATGAGGGCTTAACCACCATGGAATGCCGGGAAAAGCTGGTGGCGGATATCGATGCCGCCGGCAACCTGGTGAAGGTGGAGCCCTACGCCCACAACGTGGGCACCTGCTACCGTTGCCATTCCACGGTGGAGCCCTTGGTTTCCAAGCAATGGTTTGTGGATATGAAGCCCCTGGCCAAGCCCGCCATGGAGGTGGTGCGAGACGGCCGGATCAAATTCGTGCCCGAGCGGTTTGAAAAAACCTACTTCAACTGGATGGAGAACATCCGGGATTGGTGCATTTCCCGGCAGCTGTGGTGGGGACACCGGATCCCCGCCTATTACTGCGACGCCTGCGGGGAAACCATCGTGCAGCCTACCGCCCCGGACCGTTGCCCCAAGTGCGGCGGCCCCCTCCACCAGGACGAGGACGTGCTGGATACCTGGTTCAGCTCCGGCATGTGGCCCTTCTCCACCCTGGGCTGGCCGGAGGAAACCCCGGAGCTCCAGTATTTTTACCCCACCAATACCCTGGTGACAGGCTATGACATCATCTTCTTCTGGATCGCCCGGATGATCGTATTCGGCATGGAGGTCATGAAGGAGATCCCCTTTGACACCGTATACGTCCACGGCATCGTCCGGGATGAGCTGGGCCGCAAAATGTCCAAATCCCTGGGCAACGGCATCGATCCCCTGGAGATCATCCGGGACTATGGGGCGGATTCCCTGCGCTTCTCCCTCATCACCGGCAACAGCGCGGGCAACGACATGCGCTTCTACATCAAGAAGGTGGAGGCTGCCCGCAACTTCTGCAACAAGGTATACAACGCCTCCCGCTTCGTGCTCATGAACCTGCCCGACGAGGCGGTGGGGCCCATCGATATGGCCCTTTTGGACAGCGGGGATAAATGGATCCTTCACCGGCTCAACCAGGTGGTGAAGGAGGTTACCCTCAACCTGGACCATTTCGACCTGAACCTGGCCGCCCAGAAGATCTACGACTTCATCTGGACCGAGCTGTGCGATTGGTATATCGAGCTGTCCAAGTCCCGCCTCTATGGGGAGGACGAAGCCCAAAAGGCCAATGTGCGGGCCGTGCTGGTGCGGGTGCTGGGGGATTCCATGAAGCTGCTGCATCCCTTTATGCCCTTCATCACCGAGGAGCTGTACCAGGCCCTGCCCGGCGCTGCGGAGACCATCATGCTGAGCGCCTGGCCCGCCTACGATGAAGCCCTCTGCTTCCCCCAGGAAGCGGATACCATGGAGCGGATCATGGATGTGATCCGGGCCATCCGGAACCTGCGGGCGGAGTTGAACGTACCCCCGGCCAAGCGGGCCGCCATGACCATCGTCACCGATGGGGCCCGGATCGCCGACTTCCAGGCGGCCACCGCCTATGTGGTCCGCCTCGCCGGAGCGGAAAGCGTCCAGGTGCAGGGGGACAAGGCCGGCATCCCCGAGGGCTGCGTCAGCGCCGTAAGCGAAAGCGCCGAGGTGTACATTCCCCTCAAGGCCCTCATCGACGTGGACAAGGAGCGGGAACGGCTCCAAAAGGAGATCGCCAAGGCCCAAGGCGAGATCGACCGGGCCCAAGCCAAGCTGGCCAATGAGAGCTTCGTGGCCAAAGCCCCCGCCCGGGTCATCGACGCGGAGCGGGAAAAGCTATCCGTTTCCCAGGCCATGCTGGAAAAGCTGACCCAGCGGCTCAAGGACTTGGGCTGAACATTCCGGCCACCCAGGAGGTATTCCATGTATTTTAAGCCCTTGCACCACAACCACAACGTGGCGGATATGGCCCGCTCCCTGGCCTTTTACCAGGAGGCCCTGGGCCTGACGGAGCGCCGCCGCATCGAGGCTGCGGACGGCAGCTATACCATCGTATTCCTGGGCGTCCCCGGCAGCGACATGGAAGTGGAGCTCACCAGCCTCCAGGACCACCCCGGCCCCTACGCCCTGGGGGACAACGAGCAGCACATCGGCTTCCGGGTGGACGATTTTAACGCCGCCCACGCCCTTCACGAACGAATGGGCTGTATCTGCTACGAAAACCCGGCCATGGGCATCTACTTCATCGAAGATCCCGACGGCTACTGGCTGGAGATCATCCCCACCCGGGATTGACCGGCAAGCGAATCTTTGGAATCCGCCGCCCGTATGGGCGGCGGATTTTTTCGGTTGCGCCGCAGGATCCGGAAGCGTCCCCGGGGGGGCGGCGGCGTTTGGGGGCCCGGGGGCCTTCGGCCCCC
>UQRU01000087.1 GCA_900543475.1 uncultured Eubacteriales bacterium | reverse complement strand
GGTGGACCAGATGATGGGACAAGTGCTCGACAAAAAGTAATGCTGACAAACAGAACAGAGCGGGCGGACGCTGGTTTACGCGTCCGCCCGCTTGCAATGCCGCCACAGGGCCGTTTTCAGAGGATGCCAATTGTTTCGTCAAACCCGGTGCGCACGCAATACGATAGCGCTATGTGCGGGTACGTCAAAATGCGCTCCGTGCAGGAAGTTTCCCAAATCCCGATGGGCGGTGACATCGCGCAGGTGGATGGTATCGGTCATTTCCCAGCCGCAGTAGTCCCAGGAAAGGATCATCTGTTTTGCGGCATCGGTTTCGTTCACGAGACAGAACGCGATGTCGCCGCCATACAGCGGTTTGGCCAGCACGATATCGCCGTTGCTCATGGGTGGAAGAGCGTATGCCTGCACCCCCAGATCATCCTGGTTGATGGCGATGAGTTCCCGATTGAGCACAATCTCATCAATTTCCGGCATATCCTTGCGCACATCGTGCCCCAGCAGCAGCGGGGCAGAAAGCATGCACCACAGCGAAAAATGCGCGCTGTATTCATTTACGGTGCATCCTCCGCCGATCTGGCCCACATATCCCTCGCCTTTGAGGCCCACAACCATCATATCGGGATCATTCCATGCGCCATGGCCGGCGATAGGGCCCATTTCAATGGCGTTTTTGGCAACGGTTACGATTGACTCCCAACTGTCCTTGATATCGCCGGACAGCCGCCACATGCTGGCGCCAGCGGTTTTCATCCATTCGGTGACCGTTTTGCGCCCCAGGCAGCCGGACAAAATGATGTCCCTGCCGCTTTCGCGCAGCGCCTGTCCCATCCTGCGGAACAGATGAGGGGCGCTTGCTCCCGGCGCCACATAGCCAAAGTCATACTTAAGCAGATCAACGCCATATTCGGCAAAGGTCTGGGCGTCTATACGCTCGTAACCGAAGCTGCCCGCGCGTCCCGCATAGGTTAAAACCCCGGCGCCCGCATACAGGCCAAAACGCAATCCCCGCTCGTGCAGATAATCTCCCAGGGCCTTCATGCCGGAGGGGAATTTCTGCGGATCGGGCTGGAGCCGTCCGCTGCTGTCACGCTCCAGCGACATCCAGCAATCGTCCACGGAGACAAGGGTATAACCGGCGTCACGATAGCCTTTGGCGACCATGGCGTCTGCGGTTTGACGTACCACCTCCTCGTTGATGCCTTTTGGACCAAAGTAGTTCCATGCATTCCAGCCCATCGGAGGAGTGAGCGCCAAAATAGCCATAAAAAATCCTTCCTTTCTGCCTTGCACCAGCGCCTACCGCTGGTAGGTGTCGCGTACTGTCTGCTCCATAAAATTGACCACATCTTCCCCCATCAGATGCACCAGCGTCACGTACAGCGCGTCTACCACGGCAAGCTGGCCGATGCGTGAGGTCATGGCAGTACGGTTGGTAGATACCTCTTGTCCGTAGGTGCGCAGAATGATTTGCGCATATTTACACATGGGCGTGTTGGGAAAGGAGGTCATCAGGATGGTATGGATTCCTTTTGCATGCGCAATTTTGAGAATTTCGCCCGTTTCGGGCGTGATGCCTGAATGGGATATGCAAAACACGACGTCGTTTTCGTTCATCGTGCTGATGAGCATCATGCTGCTGTGAAACTCGTTGTAGGTCCAGACGCTCAGCCCCAGACGCGTCAGCTTGCGCTGCGCGTCATTGCAGATGGTAAACGAGGTGCCCACACCAAACAAACAGATCCGCCGGGAGGCAATGAGCTGCCTGGAGGCGGCCTCCAGAAGGGTTTCATCCAGAAAACGCATGGTGGTTTCGATAACATGACTCTCGGAGTACAAGGTTTTGCGAATCAACGCCTGAAGCTCGGTTGCGTTGTTTTCGGCGTCCGTGTGAAAGAAGTATTCATTATAGGATGAATACCCCTGCGCCATGGAAATCTTAAAATCCTTAAAGCCCGAATAGCCCATCGCCTGACAAAAGCGAAACACAGTCGGTTCGCTCACGCCAACGGCGTCCTTCAATTCGCGAATGGTCATGCGCAATACGGCAGACATGTTTTCACGCACATAATCAGCCACCTTGCGTTCGCCTTTGGAAAGGGAGGGGTAGATCTGCTGAATCTGATCCTCATAAGGCTCCATCGAGGTCAATCCCTCCTTTCGAAAAAACTTCAACAGTCATGTAATCTGATTGTATCAAAATTACGATTAATAGTCAATATATTACGTCAAAAATGATTTTTGACGAAAAAAAGGGGAAATTACCCCTTGTTTTTAAAAAAACAATTGACACATCCGATAAAATATTATAATATAATTACGAAATGAGTTTTAAAATGTAAATAAACTATTTTTGGGAGGAGATGGCCGTATGATAAAGGGTATTACAGGGAAAAACCATTATTTGGACAGGCTGCGGCGCGATGTGCGCAGAGACTGGTGGCTGTACGCCATGTTGCTCCCGGGGTTGATCTACATTATCATATTTAAGTATCTTCCCATGTACGGTGTAACCATCGCCTTTAAAAATTACAGCATATTCAAGGGATTTGAGGATTCACCCTGGTGCGGCATGGATAACTTTGTCAAGCTGTTTGCAAGGGCGGATTTTCGGCGCGCGCTGGAAAACAATATTATCATCAGCATTGAAAAACTGATTTTCGGCTTTCCCACTCCCATCATCCTCTCTCTGATGATTAATGAAGTACGGCATAAGTTTACCAAAAAAGGAATCCAGACGGCGGTGATCCTGCCCAATTTTATTTCCTGGATTGTCATCAACGGACTTCTTTATGCCATGTTCAGCACATCCAGCGGGGTAATTGTGGGCGTGATGCGCAGTTTTGGCCTGGAAGGGCCGGTACCCAATATTCTGGCGGATAAAAACTGCTTCCGTGCGGTCATTTTGATTTCCTACCTGTGGAAAAGCGGCGGCTTTGGAACCATCGTATATCTTGCAGCCATTGCGGGAATTGATCAGGAACTTTATGAAGCGGCCCAGATTGACGGAGCCGGCCGTTGGCGCCAGCTGTGGCACATTACGCTGTCGTCGCTAAGGTCCACTATCGTGGTGCTGCTGATTTTCCGTGTGGGCGAAATGATGTACGCCGGATTTGACCAGATTTTTGCGATTTCCAATTATCTGGTTGTATCGGTAGCGGATATCATCGACACCTATGTATACCGGCTGGGCATGGAAAGCCGCAAGTTCTCTGAGGCTACGGCCGCCGGCCTGTTCCAGTCTGCCATCGGGCTTGTGCTGGTGCTGGTCACCAATTATATTGCCAAGAAAATTGACCCCGAAAGCGGGATCATGTGAGGAAAGGGGCGTGAATGGGCATGAAGATCAAACGCACCATGGGCGAGCGCGTAGGACATGGTATCATCATTTTCCTGCTGACGCTGTTTGCCTTCGCCTGCATCTATCCGTTCTGGCATGTGCTGATGTATTCCATCAGCGATTCGCGGGAGGCCATGACCGGCGGACTTTTTCTGGTCCCCCGCAGCCCGACTTTCCTGAGCTATTCCATGATTTTCAAAACCCGGCAAATCTACGTCGCCTACTCCAATACCATCCTTCGCACCTTGTTTGGCACGTTGCTAAGCGTATTGCTCACGGCGCTCACCGCCTTTCCTCTTTCGCTCAAGCGCATGCGGGGACGTCAGTTTTTTTCCATGATGATTTTCTTCACCATGCTCTTTAATGGCGGACTGATTCCCACGTTCCTGGTGGTTCAGGACCTGGGACTGCTGGATACCTTTCTTGCGCTGATCCTTCCAAACGCCATGAGCGCCTACAACATGTTTATTCTGCGCAATTACTTTCAGCAGCTTCCTGAATCGCTGGAAGAAAGCGCCTACATTGATGGAGCCAATCCCTTTATTGTGTTGTTTCGCATCATTTTGCCGATTTCGGCACCGTCCCTGGCAGCCGTGGCCATGTTCTACGGCATCGCCAACTGGAATTCCTATCTTGATTGCCTTTTGTACACCAACTCCGATGAGTTGCAGGTGCTGCAAATCTATCTGCGCAACCTGCTGGCCTCTGCAGGCGCGATGGATTCCATCGCCGGCGTGGCCGGGTCGGATGCAAACAGGCTGACGGAGGAAACGGTAAAGATGACGACCATTGCCGTATCGGTGATACCCATCCTGGTGGTTTATCCCTTTTTGCAGCGCTACTACACCAAGGGCATTACGGTAGGCGCAGTAAAGGGTTAAATAAATAAAAGGAGGTTTATCCCATGAAGAGAACCCGTTTAATGGCACTTGTGATGGCTGCTGTGATGGCGTTGGCTATTGCGCTCCCCGCTCTGGCCGACGAGGCGGTGCCTGAGGTTACCCTGTACCTCACCTTCTCAGGAACGACCGCCAATGCCGACAATCCTGTGCTGGATGCCATTGAAGAGGCGACCGGCGTGCGGCTCAACGTGATCCAGGCGGCTCCCGGCGACGAGGAAACCAAGCTCAACACCATGATTGCCTCGCGCGAACTGCCGGACCTGTTCCGCGTGGACAACATTTCGGACATGCAGCAGTTTATCGAGGAAGGCATGGTTATGCCTCTGGACGACCTGCTGGCGGAGTATGGCCCCAACATCCTTGCGGAAGTTGGCGACTTCACCCGTTTTGCCTCCCCGGACAAGCTGTTGGCCTATGCCGGCATGTCGCCATCCACTTACCAGTCCGGCCAGCTCAAGAATTGCTATCCGCACATGGAAAAGCGTGGCTCCCGATACTTACGCTACGCACTTTACAACGCAACCAAGTATGTCTGCCACTGGGACCCGGCTTTTGCTGATTATCTCGCCAAGAAGCGGGCGGAGGGAAAACACTACAATATTGCCATCTCTCACGCGGCCAAAAAGTTGGTTCGTCTGATATTTGCCATGGAGAAATCCAGGCAGCCATATTGCTCAGCGGCTTAAGTGCAGCTACTTGAATAGCCAGCAGGGGTCTGACAAGACCTCAGCTTTGCTATACCTTTTTTGAGCCATCTCTTTTTCACCACCTCCATTCATTTTGGGGTTGATTTTTAATAGTTAATCTTTCTTATTAATTTAATTTTTCAGAAAGGGATTATGCTTTCACCTTATTGTATATCAGCTTGTCGCCCAATACGTAGATCAGGCAGGCCACCACCATGGCGTTGATGGAGGTGATGCCCCAGGTGACGAAGTTACCCACCAGCGCGCCAGCCACAACGCCGGCGATAGCGCCCCAGTTGACGGGGATAAGCTTGTCGTTCTCACCCTTGTACCGATTCTTATTCATGAAGAAGTCCAGCGCAATAATGGCGCCGATGGGGGGCAGGGTGGCATTGAGGAAGTTGAGCCAACTTACGAAGTTATTGTAGAGCCAAATCGCGGTGACCGTACCTACCACGCCAGCGATGAGCACCATGGGGCGCTTGCGGATCTTGGTGATGTTGGAGAGGCCCAAGCCGCTGGTATACAAAGCGTTGTCGTTGGTGGTCCAGATGTTGGCGCCCAACACGATCAAAGCGGGAACGGTGAGGCCCTGGGCGATCATCACGTAGAAGATATCCTCCTGGCCGGTGAGCGCGCCGCCCACAGCGCCGAAGCAGAACATCAAGGTGTTGCCGATGAAGAACGCGATCACCGTGGTGACCACAGCGCTCATGTTATTCTTGGCAAAGCGGGTGAAGTTGGGGGTGGCGGTACCGCCGGAAACAAAGGAGCCGATTACCAGGCCCACCGCGGTGAACAGGGTCATGCTGCCTGCGTTCTTGGCGAACATGGCCACCAAGCCGCCGCCTTCCGCCGTGGCGGTCACCATGGAGTAGATGCCCAGGATGGCGATCAAGGGCACGGATACATAGCTGACCACCTCCAGGCCGGTGATGCCGAAATAAGCGGAGGAGGTCATGCACGCGCCGGCGATAATGACCAGGATCCAGGGATTGATGCCCAGCAGCTCTGCCGCAGGGATGGCGAACATGGCCACGCCTACGCCGAACCAGCCGATCTGGGTAAAGGAGATAAGGGCGCTGGCCAGGTAAGAGCCCTTGCTGCCGAAGGAACGATGTGCCAGCAGGTCAAAGGACATGCCCGTGTCGCATCCAATGTAGCCCAGGATGCCGGTATATGCCCCCAGGATGATGCCGCCGATGATGACCGCCCATACGAAACCGGAGAAGTCCAATCCGTTGGCCATCTTGGCGCCGACGCTCATGCTTGCGGAGAAGAACGTAAACCCAAGCATGATGACAAACATTGCAAGGAAATTTTTTCTTGATGTTTTTGGTACGGGTTCCAAGGAATAATCCACATCAACATGTTGCGTTTTTTCTTTAGCCATGTGCTGCTTAGACCTCCTGTTATAAACCTGTTATAAAATAGAATAAGATGAAAAGAGTGAAGGGAATAGAAGTGCGCGATGCATTGCCGGCAGACAGGATAAAACCGGTTACATCATTTTCTTATACTATATCGGATGCATGCCCCCTTTGTCAACCGCTCTGAAGGAGTTTTTTTGTTGCATATGCATTTATACCCCGTGTTTCCTGCACATGTACCCTGTTATTCTCCATTTGAATTTGCGGTTTGCTGCATTTTTCTATGTTTCTTGCAGTTTACATGGATGAAACCGTTTACGCGCAAACACCCCTACTTATTGTCTTGTTTTCCCGTCCATGCTATACTATATGCAAGGTAGCGCATGCTTTGCCTGCCGTTCCTTTCGGTCTTGGTTTCGGCTCCTCTTTATTTTTTATTTTGGCGGTGAATGTGTGAACATCAAAGAAATAGCCCAACTTGCCGGCGTATCCGTGGCCACCATTTCCCGGGTGCTCAATCATCCGGAGCAGGTGCTGCCGGAAACCCGGGAGCGGGTATTGGCAATTATGGAGGCCAACGATTATACCCCCAACTGGTTTGCCCGGGGGTTGAATCTAGGGCGCACCAATACCATTGCCCTGCTTTTGCCCAACATCCAAAACTGTCTGTATCAGCGTATCTTTTCCGGCGTGGAGACCGTGGCCCGCAGCAAGCAATATGTAGTGCTTTCCTGCCACACCCATGGCGATCCCGCCTTGGAGTGCGATTATTTAAAAACCGCCCAGACCCGTCGCATCGACGGGGTGATCCTGGTGGCGACTTCTTTAGATGAAGAGCGGCTACAGCCCTTTCTCCATGCCCGCGTCCCTTGCGTACACGTGGGCCGCACCCGCATCCGTGCCCTGGAAAGCCAGTGTTATCTGGATTTTGAAGAGGGCGCCTATCGGCTTACCCAGCACATGTTGGAGCTGGGGCATAAAGCCGTAGGGTTGCTGTTGGACGATCCTCCCAGCGTTGAGGCGCAGCAGGTGCATTCCGGTTGTGACCAGGCCCTGCTGGAAGCCGGCTGCGCCCCTGCCACCGTCTGCCTAGGGGAAAACAGCATCCAGGGCGGATATCTTGCCGCCCAAAAGCTGTTTCGCAGCGGCCATCCCCCTTCCGCCCTGATCACCTTTAGCAGCGAGCAGGCCTTTGGCGTTTTAAAGGCTGCGCAAGACGCCGGCTTGGCCATCCCTGAACAGATGGCCCTTGCCTGTACCACGGATTCTCCCATGTGTTCCATTGTCTCCCCTGCGCTCACCTGCGTAGAGCATCCGGCAGCCCGCCTGGGCATGGCTGCCGCCCGTATGTTGTTTGATAGCATTGAAAATGAAGAATTCGGCTTGGGTATCCCCCAGAAAATGATCCTGCAGCCCCAGCTGAAGATCCGCCGTTCTTGCGGAAATAGCAAACGAATTTACGAGCTGTTCGACTAGCTGTGAAAAGGAGAGTATCATGTCCAAGTCCACCCAGCTGATGGGGCTCCCCCTTAAGAATCCCATTTTGGTGGCCGCAGGTCCCTGGGCCAGGGACGGCGCCTCCCTGCAACGCTGTATCGACGCCGGGGCAGCGGCTGTGATCACCGAGACCCTTACCCTGGAAGCCCACCGCAATATCTGCCCCCGGATCTATTTAGATGGCCAAAGTATGCTCAATACCAAGCTGTATTCCGATCTTCAGCTGGAGCAGTGGGAAGCGGAAATGGAACAGCTGCAAAAAAAGGACTGTAAGCTCATCTTCAGCATCTGGGCCTCCACCCCCTCGGAGCTGGCCTATTTGGCCGCCCGGGCGGAACGGCTGGGAGCGGATGCCCTGGAAATCAGCATTTCCGCCCCTGTGGGCGCCCGAAACCAGCGGCTGCGTACCCGCCCAGAAAATTGTCATACCCTCATCCAAGCTGCTGTACAGGCCGCGGACATCCCGGTCATGGTGAAGCTCTCCTATGAAGCGGCTCAATACTCCGATTATCTGCGGGCGGTGGAGGACGCCGGCGCCAACGCCATTAGCGCCATCGACGCCATCAAGGGCCTTAACGGCATCGACCTGGAACGGGGCCAAGCCCGTATGCCCTCCTATGGGGGCTACACCGGCTTGCCCATCCATCCTATCTCCCTGGCCACCACGGCCACCCTTTTGCAATGCACCCAAATGCAGGTATGCAGCATCGGCGGCATCTTCAGCGGCGAAGGCGCCCTGGAATTCCTCATGCTGGGCGCCCACGCGGTGCAGCTGGCCTCTGTGATCCAGCAGCAGGGCTATGACGCCATCACCCGGATCATCGGCGAGGTGGAATCCTGGATGGACGCCCACGGCTACACGACCGTGGAACAGCTGCGAGGCGCCGCCCTTTCCTCCCTCTCCACCTTTGAAGATCTTAATCCCAGGCCCTTGGCTGCCCGGCTCCTGTCCCCCTGTGACGGCTTAGGCTGTAGCCTGTGCGCCCAAGGCTGCCTATACCAAGCGGTCTCCATGGGACCCAACGGCATCCATATCGATCCGGACGTATGCTCCGGCTGCGGGCTATGCGTACAGCGCTGCCCTTCCGAGCGGATCTTCCTGGATTGGAAGTGATCCCTGCGGCTCTGCAGGGGGGCGGCGGCGGTTTTGGGGGCCGGGGGGGGGGGGGGCCCCCCCCCCCCCCCCCCCACCCCCCCCCCGGGGGGGGGGGGGGCCCCCCCCGCCCCCCCCCCCCGGGGGGGGGGTTATGTATCCCCGGTTAAACCCGGTTGTTTTTTCCCCGGGCCC
>UQRU01000086.1 GCA_900543475.1 uncultured Eubacteriales bacterium | reverse complement strand
GCTTCCTTCAACTCCCTTGCTCACTGGGCTTCCGCCTCGCTTTTTCCGCCACTGGCGGCGCTCGGCTCCGCCCCCCTCCGCCGGGTTTTCCACCAACGCCAAAAAGACCCAAAGAAACGTCTCCCACAAACCAAGCGCGCCGCTCCCGATGAGCGGCGCGCCAGCATAATCCGCCGGAAAACCGGAAAAGTTTTTCAGCTGGTTTTCCCCCGCTTTTTTAAAAGCGGGTGGGGGTCCGGGGGCAAAGCCCCCGGTAAAATACAAAGATATCCCCAACGACCTTACGCGGTGAGCATTTCCAAGGCAGCCAGCCGCAGGCACACGCAGAATACCTCCAGGGCGGCTTCCAGCTCCGCCACGGGAGGCAGGCTGGGGGCGATGCGGATATTGCTATCCTGGGGGTCCTTGCCGTAGGGGAAGGTGGCGCCGGCGCCGGTCATCACCACGCCTGCCTCCTTGCACAGGGCCAGCGTCCGCTTGGCGGTGCCGGGCATGGCGTTCAGGCTGACGAAATAGCCGCCCTTGGGCCGCTGCCAGGAGGCGATCTCCAAGGGGGCGATCTCCTGATCCAGGGCGTCCAATACCGCCTGGAATTTGGGGCCCAGGATGGCGGCGTGCTTTTTCATCAGTTCCAGGGTATGGGCCTTATCCTTAAGATAGCGGGCATGGCGCAGCTGGTTTACCTTATCGTAGCTGATGATCTCGATGCTCAGCAGCTTGGTCATGTAGGCGATATTGGCCTCGCTGGCAGCCATGACGGATACGCCGGCGCCGGGGAGGGTGATCTTGGAGGTGGAGGCAAACTCAAATACCATATCCGGGTTCCCTGCCTCCTGGCACAGGCGGATGATATCCGGGAAGGGTACATAGTCCCCGAAAAACTCATGGACGCAGTAGGCGTTATCCCACATGAGAACAAAATCCTTGGCGGCAGGCTTCATGTGGGCGATGCGGGAAATCACCCGGTCGCTGTAGATGATGCCGTCCGGATTGGAATACTTGGGTACGCACCACATGCCCTTGACCATGGGGTCCTGGATGGCGGCTTCCACCTGATCCATATCCGGGCCCTCGGGGGTCATGGGGATGGTGATCATCTCTACCCCAAAGGATTCCGTTACCTTGAAGTGCCGGTCATACCCCGGGGCCGGGCAAAGGAACTTTACGCCCTTGAGCTGGCTCCAGGGGGTATCGCTATGAAGCAGGCCGTGGGTGTGGGCCTTGGCAATGACGTCGTACATGAGATTTAAACTGGCGTTGCCCCCCACAAAGGTCTGGGAGGGCTTGCAGCCCAGCACATCCGCAAAATATGCCTGGGCGGATGGCGCGCCTGCCAGCTGGCCATAATTGCGCATGTCCATGCCCCCATCCATATAGTCCTCCGGGGTTTTAAGCACGTCAAACAGATCCATCACCAGGTCCAGCTGGGCCTTGCCCGGCTTGCCCCGGGACATATCCAGCTTTAAGCCGCGGCCTTTTAGGGCTTCAAACTGGGCCTGCACCTGTTCTTTTTCCGCCAGAAGCTCTGCGCGGGATCGATCGCGATAAGGGGTAGGTTTCATGCTGTTACGCTTCCTTTCTATATCGTTTTGCCTGGGCATAAGGCGCTTTGGAGGATTTTGCAGGATTTCCTGCAAATGAAATGGTTTTACCCGAGGACATGAGTTTATGAAGTCATTGTGAACCATCCGGCAGGAAAAGTCAAGAGGCAGGCTGAAGGATAGGCTGCATGGGCATTTTATCTAGGGGAGGGACGGCATAAACCCGGCAAACCCACATATCTATGCTAGTATGATGAAATGGATATGGGGCGGAATGTGTATAGGCGGCCTGCTGGCAGGGATGCTGGCAGGGGATGCCCAAGGGGCGGTGGACGCCCTGCTGGAAGGGGCGGGCGAGGCGGTAAGCCTTTGCCTATCCCTGGCTGGGGCGTATATGCTATGGATGGGCCTAATGGCCATCGGCGAGGAAGCGGGGCTGGTGGAAAAGCTGCGCCGCCTGGTGGAGCCTGCGCTCAAGAAGCTGTTTCCCAGCTCCCCCAAGGCCGTGGCGCCCATCACCCTAAACCTGTGCGCCAATTTCTTTGGCCTGGGCAGCGCGGCCACGCCCTTTGGCCTGGCGGCCATGCGGGAGCTGGAGGCGGTCAACGATAAGCCCGGGGTGGCCACGGACGATATGTGCATGTTCCTATCCATGAACGCCTCCGCCATTGAATTGCTACCCATGAGCGTGCTGGCCCTGCGTACCGCCGCCGGGTCCCAGGACGTATATGCGGTGGTAGCCCCCACCTTTATCGTCTCCCTGTTGTGCGCGGCGGTGGCGATCCTGTTATGCAAGCTGCTTGCAAAGCTTTTTCCAAGATGAACTATATTTTGCCTGCTTTGATCTTAGCCCTATTGCTCTACGCCCTGGCAAAAGGGGTCAATATCTACGAAGCCTTTGTCAAGGGGGCTGCGGACGCGCTGCCTATGCTCCTTTACATCCTTCCCTATATGACCGCCATGCTGGCCGGCCTTACCGTATTCCGCCAGACCGGCGCCCTGGACCGGCTGGTTGGCTGGATCGCGCCCCTTTGCCAGGGGATCGGCCTGCCCAAAGAACTGGTCCCCCTCTTTGTGCTGCGGCCCTTCTCCGGCGGCGCCGCGGTGGCCCTTTTACAGGACGTCTATACCCAATATGGCCCGGACGGCTTCCTGGGCTATTGCGCATCGGTGATGTTGGGCTCTACGGAGACCATTTTTTATACCCTCTCCCTTTATTTTGGCGCCGCAAAAATTACCAAAACCCGCCATGCCGTGCCTGTGGCACTTTTTGCAGGCGTGGTAGGCGCAATCGCAGCTATTGTGTTTGCACGTGGTGCTGGTGTATAATATCTAGATAATGGATCTACTATGTTTCGATGGGGGATTTTATGCGAATCAAAACATTTGCCCAGACCAAAAAATATACGGGCAACTATCTAATGGATCGCACGGTCATTGTGGTGGACGTGCTCCGGGCTACCAGTAGCATCATTTGGGCCTGCCGCAATGGCGCCAACCGGGTCATTCCCGTCAGCGATGCGGGAGAAGGCGCCGCCATCGCCGCCCGGCTGGGAGATTGCATCATGGCTGGAGAACGGGGCGGCGTGAAACTGCCGGGATTTGATCTTGGCAATTCGCCCCTGGAATTTGACCATCGGATCGTGAAGGACCGCAATGTGATCATCAATACCACCAATGGCACCGGCGCCATCAAAGCCGCAGAGGGCGCCGCCCACGTCCTCATCGGCGCCATGATCAACCATACCGCCGTGGCCCGTATGGCCGCCCAGCTGGATCGGGACGTGATCATCCTTTGCGCCGGCACGGAAGGCGAATTTTCTGCGGACGACATTTGCGCCGCAGGCGCCATCGCCACTTCCCTGTGCAAGCTGGGCCAGGTGTCCGCCCAGTGCGACCTGACCCTGGTGGCCAAGTCCTTGTATTCCGACTGGCGGGAAGCCCGGGCGGATCTTTCGAAAACCTATCACTACGCACGGCTGGTGGACCTGGGCTTTGAAGAGGACGTGCAGTTCTGCTTCCAGGAGGATATCACCGACGTGGTCCCCGTCTATCGGGACGGCTTTATCCACGTTTGACGCCGCGCTACTTGGGCGTCGCCTTCTCTAAGGCCAGGACGCCTGCCAGGGGGGCGGCGGCAGGGCGCGAAGCGCCCTGAAAGCGCGGGGCCGGGGGGGTGTGGCCCCCCCGGCCCGCGCGGTTGGGGGGGGGAAAAATGGGGGGGGGGCCCGCCCCCCCCGGGGGTGTTTCGGCCCGGGGGCCCGGGGGGGGGGGGGGTCTCCGCCCCCCCCGCGGCGGGTTTTTTTTGGGGGGGGGGGGGGGCCCGGGGGGCCCCCGGGCCCCCAAAACGCCGCCGCCCCCCCCAAGGAAGGCCCCGTTACCTCCAGGGCTTCTATTTTTCCGTTAGGTCGATGGGCCCATGCTTGCTTTCAAAACTCTCTACCATGCGGCGAATATATAATTGTAGTTGCGATTGGGCTGAACGTCCATCATATTTACATACATAGCGAAATTTATCCATCAATTCTGCATCAATGCGCAAGGTATAGTTCTTCCGTTTCCTTGTTTCCATTACTTCACCTCATATAGTCATTTATCCGTCAATACGACTATATTTTACCGTCGAAATTTGATATACTTGAATTTGACGGATTATATATGTAATTTTGACGTATGAATGACTTATTATTCTTTGGGGAGGAATTGCCCAATGGAAAAAGGAAAAGAAACGCAAGACAGGATGGAAGAAGAATTAGATTTGTTTGCGTCATGGGACGAAGAAGAGGAGGAAGAAGCATGGCGATACGAGCGGCCAGACCCTTATTTATTCATTGAATCGCCTCCATGGGAAGGGGAGTTGGGGGCAAATTATCTATATTATTTAGGGATACGGCCGATCTGCCAGGGATTTTTGCCATTGGCGCGGATGCTGGACGCCTGCCATCGGGATGGGCTGCCCTACAACCTGCAAACGGTTATGGACCAGGTTGCCCAGGAGATCGGATATCGCAGCAGCCGATTCATGCGCAAGGACATGCAGGAAGCCTTGCGCAGGGGCGTGGCCTATGAGGGAGGCGTCCGCATATGGGAGGTAATGGGCCGGGAGTGGGCGCGATGTCCGGCAGTGGAAGATTTTTTGTGCGCGGCGGCAATGGATCTACGCTTCCGGCTGGCGGCATATGCCGCCAGCCGGAAGGAACCATCCTAATAGGGGGCGGCCCGGGCAGGGCGGGGAGCTTTCCAGCCTTCCCAGGGGCGAGGCGAAGGCCGGCCGGTTTTGCTGCCTTCCGGTAGGCCGGTACGCCGGGGCGGCGGGGGGGGGGGGGGGCCGCCCCCCCCCGGGGCCCCCCCCGCGGGGGGCCCCCCCGCCCCGGGGCGGGGGGGGGGGGGCCCCCCCCCCCCCCCGCCGCCCCCCCGCCGCCGGATCTGGCCGCCCGTTGTCCCCGCCGGGAGGACGCCGCCGCCCCCCCAAAAAAGGCAGGAAAAAGCCCGGCCCCACGCTCAGGCCGGGCGGCGTTATAGGTTGGGAGAAAGGGGCGTCCAAGGGCTGGCGTTCCCCGGGGCAAAGCCCGGGCCCATGGCCTACGGGCCCGGGCGGCTTTATCCGTCCGCCGCGGGCTACCGCCCCAGGGCGACCCCGGCCGCTGTTGCGCGAATATCGCCGCCCGCGCAGGGCCTGGTTATGCCCGGATCTTCTTCAGGTGGGCGAAGCGGGGCAGGCCGTTTTCCAGGGTACGCTCCGGCTCGCCCTGGATCAGGGGCAGGGCGTAATCCTGGAAGGCGGGCAGCAAGCCGTTGCCTTCGGCGTTGATCCAGGCATCGGGGACCTTCTTTTCGGTGTTGGCCACGTCGGTGAGGTCCATCAGCTTGATGGCGCAGCGGTAATTGCCCTGGTCGTCGGTTTCCCGGGCAAAGCCCACCATCTTGTCGGTGATGCCGCTGACCGCGCATTCCACCGCCGCCTTGCCCGCCTGGAAGGCCTCCTGCACGTCGGTAGCGGAGGCGCAATGGGCGGCGCAGCGCTGGAGCAGGGACAGCTCGATGGGCCGGATCTTGGTATTCACCGTATCCTGGAGGATATGGGCCAGGGTAGCGGCCAGGCCGCCCAGCTGCTTGTGGCCAAAGGCGTCCACAGGGGCGTTGTCCGCGCCGTATTCGGCGATGAGCTTGCCGGAGGCGTCGTGCACGCCTTCGGATACGGCTACGATGCACTTGCCGTTTTTCTCAAAGACCCGCTTTACATCCGCCTTGAAGGTATCCATATCGAAAACCCGCTCCGGCAGGTAGATCAGGTCCGGGCCGCAGCCCATGGCGGTGGCCAGGGAGGAGGCGGCGGTAAGCCAGCCTGCGTGGCGACCCATGATTTCGATGATGCAGATCATCCCCGTATCATAGACCCGGGCGTCATGATAGATCTCCATGCAGCTGGTGGCTACGAACTTGGCGGCGGAACCATAGCCAGGGCAATGGTCGGTGCCCCACAGGTCGTTGTCGATGGTCTTGGGCACGCCCATGATCCGGCAGGCATAGCCCACCTTTTGCATGTATTTGGAGATCTTGTTGCAGGTATCCATGGAGTCGTTGCCGCCATTGTAGAAGAAATACCGCACATCGTATTTTTTGAAGATTTCTAGGATGCGCTTGTAATCCGTATCATCCACGTCGCTGTCCTTGAGCTTGTAGCGGACGGAACCCAGGGCGGAAGAAGGGGTGTGCAGCAGCAGCTCCAGCTCCTTGGCGTCCTCCTGCCCCATGTCGTAGAGCACATCGTCCAGTACCCCGCAGATGCCGTGGGCTGCGCCGTACACCTTGGTGATGTTAGGATCGTCCAGGGCAGTGCGGATCACGCCGTATGCGCTGGCGTTGATCACAGAGGTGGGACCGCCGGATTGCCCGATGATGGCTGCGCCTTTGAGTTGATTTTCCATGGTATATCCTCCTTGCTTATGTAAAAATACTTTTTATGCCTTCCATGGCCGCGGCCCTGAGATAGGAGCGCCGCTTTCCTAGGCTCCCTTAACCGCAACCTTTGTTATAATATCACATTTTTTCCCCGCTGAACAGCGGAAAACCGCGATTCTTCCTGGAATTCCCGGGTTTTTGCCCGTATGTAAAATCGTTGTATTTTTATCATCCCCTCTTTTCTCGGGGCGTTATTCTTGTTATAATGATGTCGTTATAAGTAAATCAAATGGGAAAAGCCATAGCCTAAAGAATCATTAAGAAATATATTGACGGAGGAGAAGGATTATGGAGATGGAGCTGCGGTATTTGCAGCTATTGAGCCGGGAATTCCCCACGGTGCAGAGCGTATGCGCGGAGATCATGAACCTGAACGCCATTTTGCAGCTGCCCAAGGGGACGGAACATTTCATGAGCGACATCCATGGGGAGCACGAAGCCTTTTTACACATTTTGAACAACGGGTCCGGGGCCATCTGCGAGAAGATCGACGAGCTGTTTGAAAGCTCCATCACCACGGAAGCCCGGCGGGAGCTGGCGGTGCTGATCTATTATCCCCAGGAAGCGCTGCAAATGATCAAAAAGCAAGATCGGGACATGGCGGATTGGTACCGGGTGATCTTCAACCGGCTGATCCAGATGACCCGGTACACCACCTCCAAATATTCCCGTTCCAAGGTGCGCAAAGCCATGCCCCCGGATTTTGCCTACATCATGGAGGAGATGATCAACACCCGGGGCATCAATAAGGAAGCCTATTACGATAACATTCTGCGCACGGCGGTGGAACTGGGCTGCGCGGATACCCTGATCGAGCAGCTATGCACCCTGATCAAGCGGATGTGTGTGGACGCCCTGCACATCGTGGGAGATATTTTCGACCGGGGCCCCCACGCGGACGTGATCCTGGACCGGCTGATGGAGCATCATAGCGTGGATCTGCAGTGGGGCAACCACGACGTATTATGGATGGGCGCGGCGGCGGGGAATCCGGCTTGCGTGGCCACGGCGGTGAAGAACTGCGTCCAATACGACAATCTGGATATGCTGGAGGATTCCTACGGCATCAACCTGCTGCCCCTGGCGGTATTCTCCACCGAACAATATGACGATGCGGAGGTATTCCATCCCCGCAAGCTGCCGGAGCAGACCTTCCGGCCCCGGGATTTGACCCTATATTCCCGGATGCACAAGGCCATCAGCGTCATCCAGTTCAAGCTGGAAAGCCAGCTGGTGCGCCGCCGGCCGGAATACAATATGGCGGACCGGGATATGATGGGCCGGGTGGATTGGGAGACCCATACCATCGAGATCAACGGAACGGCCCATCCCCTGCGGGATACGGCCTTCCCCACCGTGGACCCCAAGGACCCTGCCGCCTTGACCCCCGAGGAGCACGCCCTGATGGAACAGCTGATCGCCAGCTTCCGCCAGAGCGAACGGCTCCAGGCCCATGTCCGGTTTTTGTACAGCGCCGGCTCCCTCTACCGCCGGCATAACGGCAACCTGTTGTTCCACGGCTGCGTGCCCTGCACGGAAGACGGGGAATTCCAAACCTTCTCCTTCTACGGCCATACCCTCAAGGGCCGGGCGTTCCTGGACTTTGCCGATCAGCTGGCCCGCCAAGGCTACTTTTCCACCGACGAGGAGGAGCGGAGCCGGGGCAGCGATTTCCTCTGGTTCCTGTGGTGCGGCCGCAATTCCCCCATCTTTGGCCGGGATCATATCGCCACCTTCGAACGGGCACTGATCGAGGACAAGGATACCTGGAAAGAGCCGAAAAACCCCTATTACCGCTTCAATGACGATGAAGCCTTCTGCCGGGCCCTGCTGGATGCCTTCGATCTGCACAAGCCTTGGAGCCGGGTCATCAACGGCCATATGCCCGTGCGGGTCAAGGAGGGGGAGGACCCCCGCAAGGCCGGCGGCCGGCTGGTGGTTATCGACGGCGGGTTCTGCCGGGCTTATCAGAAGCAGACCGGCATCGCAGGTTATACCATGTTCTTCAGCTCCCACGGTATGCGTATCGCCTCCCATGAGCCCTTCGCCGGCAAGGAGGACGCCATACGCCGGGGCACGGATATCACTTCCCATTCCTTTATCGTGGAAAATCTGCCCCAACGCCTGCTGGTGGGGGATACGGATACCGGCGACCAGATCCGTACCCGCATCGATGAATTGCAGCAGCTCCTGCGGGCCTATCGCAGCGGCCGCATCAAAACCAATACCGCCCCCGCCCCCCGCAGACGGAAATAATCCCCCGGGTCCTACGCGGTGCTACGCGCACGGCGATAGGCGCGCAACAACGGCTGTGGGCGGCTTGCGGCGGTAGCCCGCGGCGGAACGGTTTAAGCCGCCCGGGCCCGTAGAGCGTGGGCCCGGGCTTTGCCCAAGGGAGCGGGACCGTTGCCCTGCCCCTTCCTGGGATCGTTTAAGCAGCCAGGCCCCATAGAGCGTGGGGCCTGGCTTTTGCGTTGCCTTTTTGGCGTTGGTGGAAATTCCAGCGGCCGGGGGGGCGGCGGCGGGGGGGCTACGCCCACCCGCCCGCTGCCGGGCTGCGCCCGGCAGCGGGCATGTTCAGGGGCCAGGGCCAAAGGCCCCGG
>UQRU01000085.1 GCA_900543475.1 uncultured Eubacteriales bacterium | reverse complement strand
GCGCCCACCCGCCGCCGCCCCCATCCGGCGTCCACCCAAGGCGGGGGCGGGCAAGAAAAAACCGGCCCACCGGGCCGGCCTTCTCCCCGGCCTATCGCGGCCGGTGATTGGGGGGAATCACACATCTCATCTTATAAAGGAGTTAGAAAAGATCTAAGGTATGGACGATACAGAACTTATAGGCAACCCTCCGTTCCTTCTGTTGATGTGTATAGGATACCATGGAAATATGGCAGAAGAAGGGAAGGTCTATGGCCCGTGGGTAACTAGAATGTAAACAAGAAATGAAAGCGCCCCTTCCGGGCGATGGTTTCCGATGCCACCGCCTGGAAGGGACGCTTTCTAACAAGGGGGAAATTAGCGGCCGGGCCGCAGGCAAGCGGCCATGCGGGCTGCTAAGCCGGCGGGGGACTCGCCGGGGTCAGGGGAGAGAAGGGGCAGGCCGGCGGGTAGCAGTTTTTCCCGGTAGGCCTGGGGTTGGGCGGCAAAGCGAGCTTCGTCCGCCATGCGGAGCAGCCGGCAGGCATAGCCCTGCACCGCCAGGATGGCGGCGGCGGACAGGATGCAGGCTTCTTCCTCTTGGGTATGGGCCATCAAGACGCCGTCCGCCCGGCCCTGGTGGACTTCGCGGATCACATAGCAGCCCAGCTCCGGCTGGGGGGGAAGGATGTGGTCATGGGCCATGGATGATAAACCTCCTAGGAAAGGGATGGAATAATAGGGTACGGGTTCAGAATTCCCGGCCCCGGTAAAGGCGGCAGGAAAGCAGCCCGCTCAGGTAAAACAGCAGCACCGAAAAGGCCAGCAACAGCAGGGGCAGCAGGGCCAATAGGCGGGCGGACAATTGGGGCGGCTGGACGCCCAGCTTTTCCATCAGCAACAGCACCAATGTGGGCAGCAGCATGATCGCCACGGTGATATAGCGGCTTTTCTCCACCCCCAGCTTAAAGGCCACGGGCAGGAGGATGCTGTTTAGGAACAGGACGATCCCCGGCACCAGCACCAGTAGGGCCGGGCCGATTTCCGGCTGGAAGAGGCTGACCAGCAGGAGCAGCAATTCGCCGGCCAGCAGAAACAGCAGCACCAGCAGGTATTTGCTCCACACCAGCATATTCCGGGAGATGGGCATGGTAAGGGCGTAATGCTCCCACTTGGCCTTTTCATCATAACTCAACGCGGTGATGGGAAACAAGATCCCCATTAGGACGATAGAGAAGGTGACCACCGAAATAAGGGCGTCCTCCGCTTCGGAGAGGAGGAAAAAGGTCAGGTAAAACACCACCATGATGGCCAGCACCCGGCCCTGGAGGCTGATGGTTTTCAGATCCTTATGCAAAAGACCCCACATAGATTATCGCACCCCCTTAATCAACAACACCATGATCTCCTCGATCCCGGCCCGTTCCAGGGTCAGGCCGGGCGCTTGGCTGCGCAGCAGAAGGGCCTCGCAGCCGAATTGGTTTTCCCTAAGGCCCACAATGGCCTGGCGGGGCAGGCGGGAAAGCTCCTCCCGGTCGCAGCGATAGATGCCGTAGGTCTCCTCCAGGGCTTCCTTGGGCATGGAGAAAACCACCTTGCCCTGGTGCAGGAAGGTCACATAGTCGCACACCCGCTCCAGGTCGCTGAGGATATGGGAGGAAAACAGCACGGAACGGTCCGGTTCCTGGATGAATTGCAGCAGCATATCCAGCACCTCTTCCCGCACCACCGGGTCCAGGCCAGAGGTGGGCTCATCCAGCAGCAGCAGCCGGCTGTCGTGGGATAGGGCCACCGCCAAAGACAGCTTCATCTTCATGCCCCGGGAATAATCCTTGACCTTCTTTTTCGGGTCTAGGTCAAACTGCTGGAGCAGACCCATGAATTTTTCCCGGTCCCAGGTCTTATAGACACCCCTGAGGATCCGGGCCACATCCCGGCCGTTGAGGGGGTCCGGGAAGGTGGCGTCCTCCAGCACCACCCCCACCTGCTCTTTGGCGGCGGTGATGTCCTCCCGGCCCCTGCCCAACACCTGGACCGAACCCTGGCTGTGGATCAGCCCCAGGATGGCCTTGAGGGTGGTGGTCTTGCCGGCGCCGTTCTCCCCGATCAGGCCCATGATATAGCCGCTGGGCAGGGAAAAACTGATGTCCGCTAGGGAAAAACCCGGGTATTCCTTGGTCACGTTTTGCAGTTCCAGCGCGTTCATACTTCCGCTCCTTCTTCCTGTAATAGAATGTCCAGCAGCTGCCGGATCCCCGCCGGGTCCAGGCCCGCCTGCTTGGCCAGGCGGATGCCCTCCTGCAGCCGTTCCTCCGCCTGGCGCACCCGCTGCTCCTGCAGCAGGGCGTTGTCCGCCCGCCGCACAAAGCAGCCCTTGCCCTGGATGTTGGTCACAAAGCCCTCCTGCTCCAATTCCGTATAGGCCCGGGTCACCGTCAGCACGCTGATGCGCAGCTCCTTTGCCACCGCCCGCAGGCTGGGCAGGGCCTCCCCTTCTTGGAGTTCCCCGGAGAAAATGGCAGCCTGGATCTGGGCCTTGAGCTGGGCGTAAATGGGCGAATCCCCGGTTGGCGAGAGTACCAGCTTCATAGCCACTGTCCTTTCTGTTATAAGTGTTATAGTTAATACAATAACAGTATAGCAACGTTTGGAATTTTGTCAACCCGTCTATGCAAATTTTTATTGGCGCGTTATACTTATTAAGAGGAAAGGAAGGATGCACGTGGAGCAAGACCGGTTTATTCAAATGACCCAAAGTCCGCTCAAGGGTTTGATTCTCCGCATGGCGGTGCCCAGCATGGCCAGCATGTTGGTCACGGCCATCTATAATATGGTAGATACCTATTTCGTGGGGTTTATCGGCACCAGCGCCACCGGTGCGGTGGGGGTGGTATTTTCCCTCATGGCCATCATCATGGCCACGGGGCTTTTTTTTGGCCAAGGTTCCGGCAACGCCATATCCAGGGCCCTGGGGGAGCAACGGCAGGAGGAGGCATCCCATCTGCTATCCACAGGGTTTTTCTGCTGTTTTGGGGTAGGCGTGGTAATTGCCGTGGTGGGGCTCATCTTCATGGAAGACCTGGCCCGGCTCCTGGGGGCTACGGAAACCATTTTGCCCCATGCCTGCGGGTATATGCAATATATCCTCATCGGCACCCCCTTTATGGCGGCGTCCTTAACGCTCAATAACCAGCTTCGGTTCCAGGGGAGCCCGAAAAACGGCATGTTCGGCATCATGGCCGGGGCGCTGATCAACATTGTGCTGGACCCCATCTTCATTTTCGTTTTGGATATGGGTACCGCTGGGGCGGGGTTGGCCACCATGCTCAGCCAGTTTTGCAGTTTTTGCATCTTGCTTTATGGCTGCACCCGGGGGGGCAATCTTCCCATCCGGTTCCGGGATTTCGCCCTGACCCGGGCGGCGGCTTGGGAGATCCTGCGCACCGGGTTCCCCTCCATGGCCCGGCAGCTGTTGAGCGCTACCGCCGCCATCGCCCTCAACTGGGCCGCCCGGGATTATGGGGATGCGGCCATTGCGGCCATGGCCATCGTTTCCCGGCTGATGAGCTTTGCCAACTCTGCGGTGTTGGGCTTTGGGCAAGGCTATCAGCCGGTATGCGGCTTCAACTACGGGGCGGGCCGGTTTGACCGGGTGCTGGAGGGCTATGGGTTTTGCATCAAGACCGCTGTGCTATCCCTGGTGCTGCTGGCTGCTTTGGGCCTGCTTTTTGCCCAGCCCCTGGTGGGCCTGTTCCGGGACGATCCGGCGGTGACCGCCATCGGCACCCCGGCCCTTCGCTTCCAGTGCATCACCCTACCCTTGATGGGATATGTGATCATCGCCAATATGCTCTTTCAAAACATCGGGGCGGCGGGCTTTGCTTCCCTGCTGTCCATTGCCCGGCAAGGGCTGTTTTTCCTGCCGATCCTGCTGGTGCTGGCCAGTGCATTGGGCCTATTGGGCATCCAGCTGGCCCAGCCGGTGGCGGACGCGTTCACCTTCTGCCTGACCTTACCCATGAGCATTTGGGAGTGCGGGCGGTTGCGCAAAAAAAAACCAGGCGCCGGAAGGGGCCTGACCCACAGCCTAGGCTGTGCAGACAGCGGGACGAAGGCTTGAAACCGCCGCATAGAAAAAAGCCCCTGGGCTGTGAAACACCCAGGGGCTTTTTGGGCCCAAGACCCGCAAAGGGAAAGATCGCAAAGGGGACAAACCAAAAGAAAACTAAGCGAACATAAACATGCCGGCAGCATGGCTGCCGGCATTGGCGGTTTGCTGAAAGACCTGGGAGTGGATTAGACCAAGCCCTGGGCCATCATGGCGTCGGCCACCTTCTTGAAGCCCGCCAGGTTGGCGCCGGCCACCAGGTTATAGCCCAGGCCGCACTCCTCCGCCGCCTGGACGGAGGCCGCGTGGATGTTCTTCATGATGGTGTGCAGCTGCTTATCCACCTCTTCGGCGCTCCAGGCCAGACGCTCGGAGTTCTGGCTCATCTCCAGGCCGGATACGGACACGCCGCCTGCGTTCACCGCCTTGGAGGGGGCCACGATCAGGCCCTTGCCCATGAGGAAGTACAGGGCCTCGTTGGTGGTGGGCATATTGGCCACTTCGATGTAGTACTTGGTGCCGTTGGCCAGGATCTGCTCGGCTTCCTTCATGCCGATCTCGTTCTGGTAGGCGCAGGGCATACAAATGTCCGCCTTCTGGCCCCAGGGCTTCTGGCCGGGGAAGAAGGGCACGCCGAACTTATCCGCATAATCCTGCACCTTGTTGCGGCCGGAATTGCGCATGGTGAGCATGTAGTCCAGCTTCTCCTGGGTGGTGACGCCTTCCGCGTCGTAGATATAGCCGTCGGGGCCGGCCAGGGTGACCACCTTGGCCCCCAGCTGGGCCGCCTTGGTGGCTACGCCCCAGGCCACGTTGCCAAAGCCGGAAATGGCGATGGTCTTGCCGGCGATGGTATCCTTCTCGTGCTCCAGCACTTCGCATACATAGTAGATGGCGCCAAAGCCGGTGGCCTCGGGACGGATCAGGCTGCCGCCGTAGGACATGCCCTTGCCGGTGAGCACGCCGTTTTCATAGGCGCCCCGGATGCGCTTATACTGGCCGAATAGATAGCCGATCTCCCGGCCGCCTACGCCGATGTCGCCGGCGGGCACGTCCACATTGGGGCCGATGTGCCGCTGGAGCTCGGTCATAAAGGCCTGGCAGAACCGCATGATCTCCGCATCGCTCTTGCCGTTGGGATCGAAATCGGAACCGCCCTTACCGCCGCCCATAGGCAGGGAGGTGAGGCTGTTTTTGAAGGTTTGTTCAAAGCCCAGGAACTTCATCACGGAGAGGTTAACGTGGGAGGCAAAGCGCAGGCCGCCTTTGTAGGGGCCGATGGCGCTGTTGAACTGCACCCGATAGCCCCGGTTTACATGGACCTTGCCGGCGTCGTCCGCCCAGGTCACCCGGAACTCGATGGTGCGCTCCGGCTCGGTGAGCCGCTCCAGCAGGCCCATCTTTTCATATTCGGGGTGTTGATTGATCACAGGCTCCAGGCTGGTGAGGACTTCTTCTACGGTTTGGATGAACTCCGGCTCGTTGGCGTCACGCTGTTTTACCTTTTCCAAAACTGATTCAATGTACGCGTTCATTCGTTACCTCCACACATGGTTGGTTATTCATTCCCGCTGGGCGGGGAAAAGATAGGCAAAAAAAAGAAGGAAAAATTGCATGTCTATGTTTGTATCATAATTCCCAGGAGCAAATCTGTCAATACAAACCGCCGGAAATGAATGTGAATTATTCTTGAAATCCGCAAAATGAAATTGCAAAATTATAATCTTGCAAAAAAGCGCGGGACCGTATGACCGGGCCGCCAGGGGCGAAAGAAAGCGCAATTACAGGTCGGACTTACGGATTTTCCTTGGCCGGCAAGGAAAAATCCCCTGCTGGTAGGGCTGGATTTTGCAACGGGCCGAGGGTAAAGACGTCATCTGTTTTGGAAGCCCCATTCATTGGGATTTTGCTGGGCAACCCTGCGCGCCCGGGGCAGGGGCAGCTGGGGCAAAGGAATAATGTAAAAAGCTCTTGACATTTTATAGAGGTGGGTTATAATCAAAATGTAAAGAGCTTTTTACATTTTTTATGATTGACCAGGAGAGAGAGGATTTAATATGAAGAAAAGAATGGATGAAATGGACCGCCAGATCCAGCTGCTTTCGGAGGAGCGGGGATACCGGGCCATTGTGTTGGCGCTGGCCCTTTGGGTGTTGTATAATTGTTGGCAGACGTTTTTCCGGGGGGAGGCGTATGCGCCTTTGCCCGCGCAGATCCTGTGCCTGGGGGTGAGCGTGCAGAGCTTTTCCCAGGTGGCCATGAACCAGAAGATGGTGGAAGGGGATGCGGAATACCAGGCCCCAAACCGGCTGGCCAGGACCATCCTTTTGACGGTGGTCATTACGGCGATCCTCTTATCGGTGGGGGCGTATTTTGTCATACGGAACTAAGCTGCCATGCGAAACATCATCAAACAATTGCGCAAGCAGGCGGGGCTCCGGCAGGAGGATATGGCCCAAGCCTTGGGCACCAGCCGGCAGACCATCATCGCCATTGAAAACGACAAATACAACCCCACCCTGGAACTCGCCATGAAGATCGCAAAGCTGCTGGGCCGGCCGGTGGAGGAGATCTTTTTCCTGGAGGGGGATAAATAGCCAAAGACTAGAACAGAAGCAGGCAAAAAGCGCGCCGGGGAAAATTCCCCGGCGCGCCTATTTGCAGGGCTTATAGGGTGAAAAGCAGCTCTTCATAGGAGGGCAGGGGCCAGGCGTCCTTGGAGGAGAGCGCCTCCAGGGCGTCCGCAGCCTTGCGCACCGCCCCCATGGCGGGCAGGATGGCGTCCTTGCAGTGAAGGGCCGCCTCGTAGGCGGCTACCGGCAGCTTGCCCAGGGCTTCGGACAGGGCGCAGGCGGTGGCGTTGAGGGCGATGCAGCCATCGGACAGACGGCCGGCCAAAGCGGTTTCCACCTGGTCGTCTATGCCCAGCGTCCGCTTGCTGGCCACCACCTCTAAAAGCTCCTTCTGGTAGCGGATCATGGCGGGCAGAATGCTGCGCTGGGCCATTTCCAAAAGGGTCGCCCCCTCGATGCGCACCACCTTGGCGTAGTTTTCCATCTGGATGTCGTAGCGGCTGCGCAGCTCCCGTTCGCTGAAAATGCCATAGTGGGTGAAGAGACGGATATTCTTCTCCGTCACCAGACAGGGCAGGGCGTCCGCGGTGGTGGGCAGGTTCAGCAGGCCCCGCTGGGCCGCTTCCTGGACCCATTCCTGGCTATAGCCATTGCCGCTGAAGATGATCCGCTTGTGGTCCCGCACCGCGTGCCGCACCCGCCGGAAGGCTTCCATGCGGAAATCCGGGGCCTTTTCCAGCTTGTCGGCAAACTGGTCCAACACCTGGGCCACGATGGTATTCAATACCGTGTTCACGTCCGCCGGGGAATGGCTGGCCCCGGGCATACGGAATTCAAACTTGTTGCCCGTAAAGGCAAAGGGGGAGGTGCGGTTCCGGTCCGTGGTATCCATCCGTAGGGTGGGCACCACGCATACGCCGCTTTCCAGCATACGCACAGCCCCTTCCTCATAATCCTCCTTGCGCTCAATGGAGCGCAAAAGCTCCTCCAGGGTGTCCCCCAGGAACATGGAGATCACCGCCGGGGGCGCTTCATAGCCCCCCAGCCGTTGATCGTTGCCTGCACCGGCCACCGCCGCCCGCAACAGATCCTGGTATTCGTCCACCGCCTGGATAATGGCGGCCAAAAACAGCAGGAATTGCAGGTTGTCCTTAGGGTTCTTGCCGGGCTCCAATAGGTTTATCCCCGTGTCCGTGGACAGGGACCAATTGTTGTGCTTGCCGCTGCCGTTGATGCCGGCAAAGGGTTTCTCGTGAAGCAGGCATACCATGCCGTGTTTCAGGGCGGTGTTGCGCAGGACCTCCATCACCAGCTGGTTGTGATCCGTGGCGGTGTTGGCGTCGGTATACACGCAGGCCAGCTCATATTGGCCGGGAGCCACCTCTTTGTGCTCCGTCTTGGCGAACACCCCCAGCCGCCAAAGCTCATTGTCCACATCCCGCATAAAGTCCATCACCCGGGGGGAGATGGCGCCGAAGTAGTGATCCTCCAGCTCCTGGCCCTTGGGGGCGGGCGCCCCCAGCAGGGTGCGGGAGCAGAACCGAAGATCCGGCCGCAAATCAAAGAGCGCTTTGTTCACCAGGAAGTATTCCTGCTCCGGTCCCGCGGTGGAGATCACCCGCTTCACGTCCGTATGGCCGAACAGGGCCAAGATACGCCGGGCCTGCCGGTCGATCAGCTGCATGGAACGCAGCAGGGGGGTCTTTTTATCCAGGGCGTCCCCGCTGTAGGCGCAGAAGATGGTGGGGATGCACAGGGTCTCATCCTTGATAAAGGCGTAGCTGGTGGGGTCCCAGGCGGTATAGCCCCGGGCCTCGAAGGTGGCCCGCAGCCCGCCGGAGGGGAAGCTGGAGGCGTCCGGCTCGCTCATGATCAGCTCCTTGGCCGAAAACTCCAAAATGGCGCCCCCGTCCTTGCCGGGAGAGAGGAACCCGTCGTGCTTTTCCGCCGTACACCCGGTTAACGGCTGGAACCAGTGGGTATAATGGGTGGCGCCCTTTTCCACCGCCCAGTCCTTCATGGCCGCCGCCACTTCCCCGGCAATGTCCGCTTCCAGGGGCTTGCCGCAGCGGATGGTGTCCTTGAGGGCCAGGTAGGTTTGGGCAGGAAGCCGCGCTTTCATGGCGGCGTCGTTGAATACCAGTTCGCCGAAGGTTACGGGAATGCTCATGGTCCTTCTCCTTTATAAAATAAAATGTATTTCCAGGGGGAATTTTGGCCCCCGGACTGTCCTAAGGCAATAAAAACAATCCACTAATTATATGACGGCCAGAGGCAAAAGTCAACGCTGTATTGCCGTTGCAGGGCTGGGCAAGCCGCCGTTTTACCCTGCCCAGGCGGGTAGAAACCCGGCGGAGCGTGCGGCGAGCCGCCCATCGGGGGCGGCTCGCGTGGCGGGCGCGGCGGGGGACGGGGCCTGGCGGCGGGAGGGCCATCGGCCCAGCGGGGGGGGCGGCGGCGGTTTGGGGGCCGGGGGGGGGGGGGGGGCCGCGCCCGCCCCCCCCCCCCCGGGGGGGGGGGGGGCG
>UQRU01000084.1 GCA_900543475.1 uncultured Eubacteriales bacterium | reverse complement strand
GGGGGGGGGGGGGGGGGGGGGGGCCCAAAAACCGGGGGGGGTGGGGCCCGGGGTTTTGGTGGGGCCGGGGGGGGCCCCCCCCCCCCCGGGCCGCAAAACGCCGCCGCCCCCCCGCGGCGCCGGAAATCCCCCAAGGCGACGGCGGCCCCCTGGGCAAGAAGCCCAGGGGGCCGCTTCAACAACGGACGACGGAACTTAAATGTCCGCCAGCCTGCCGGCGCTGTATACGGCTACAATGTTGGATTTGTCTCCCAGGTATAGGATGCGCTCCAGCCGTTCCTCCAGGGAAATGGTGGGGTTGAAGGCAAACCGGCTGTCGTTGAACACCACCGCGTGGAGGGGTTCGCCGATGCCGAAGCCCGGCTTTGCGCCGAAATAGGCCTGGCCGGCGGTGGTGATCAGATAAAACGCCTCCCGGACGGTAAGGAAGGGTTCGGCCTTGCCGCTTTGGAGCCAGCGCAGTTTGGATACCCGGATGGCCTCCGTGGCCACGTCCGGCATGGAGAGCTTGGCGCCGCCGGCAATGTCGCTGCCCATCACCACGTTTAAGCCCTCGTCCAACATGCGCCGTAGCGGGGCGATGCCGCTGGCTACGCTGGTATTGGAATCCGGGCAATGGACCACTACCACCCCGGCGTCCCGAATGGCTTTGCGCTCCTGCTCATCGCTGTATACGCAATGGGCCATCAAGGTCCCTTTTTGGAACAGGCCGAATTTATCGTAGGCCTGCCAATATTGCTTGCAATCCGGGTGGAGCTGCCGAACCCAGGCGATTTCATCCAGATTTTCGGAAAGATGGGACTGGACGGGTACCTGGGGGAACTCTTGGGCCAGTTTGCCTAGGGCATCCAGCAGGGCGTCGGAGCAGCTGGGGACAAAGCGCGGGGTAAGGATAGGCTTTAGATGGGGATAGGCGCTGCACTCCTCCAGGAAAAGCCGGGTCTCCCGGATGGAAGCCTGGGTATCCTCGGTAAGCAAGTCCCCGCCGTTGCGGTCCATGTTCACCTTGCCAACGTAGCCGGTCACGCCGGCTTTTTCCAATTGGGTCATGAGCACATGGGTGGCGGGGCGATGGACGCTGGAGAATGCGCAGATCCGGGTGGTACCCCTTCGGATCAGCTCCTTGGCCAGCCGCTGGTAGACGATTTTTGCATATTCCACATCCGCGAACCTGGCCTCGGTGGGGAAGGTATAGGTTTGGAGCCATTCCAGCAGCTGCAGATCCATACCCAGGCCCAGCATGGGGAACTGGGGGGCGTGCAGGTGCATATCACAGAAGCCAGGGGTAATGACCGCGTCCCCATAATTTACCACCTCGCCGCCCCAATGGGGTGGAAGTCGGTCCAGCACGCCTTCCACCAGGCCGTCCCGGGTGATGATATAGCCCGGGGAAAGGGTGGTGAGCTGACCCAAGGCGGGCGCATAGACCAGGTTACCGCGGATGGCGCACAGCCCTTGCATGGATTCCATAAAACGACCTCCTTTAAAACGAGAAATAAATGGATAAAAGAATGGAAACTGGTCTGTAGGGAAAAGAAATGGTGTAGATGGCAGAACGCCCCGGCAAGGATAGGGCCCTTGCCGGGAAACAATGGTTAAAATGGGCGGGATAGTTCGCTTTTAAGCTGTTCCAGTTCCTGCTTTCGATCCACATCCCGCAATTGCAGATCCTCTGCCACCTGGTAGAGCAGCAAGGCATCGGAATTGGCGGACATCACATGGCTGCCGCCGCGATCCCCGGAAAGGGCGCGGAGCTGGGGAAAAAAATAACTTGGGAAAATTACGGGGTTGCCCCGTCGCTTGCCATAGCCCATGGCCACGATGCAGTTGGGCTTGGTCCGGAAGAAATCGATCTGGGCTTGAACGGTTTCGGGCCGAAGGCAAGGTTGATCCGCTACCATAAACATGGCGGCGTCCATCTCCTGGAGGGCGTCCAGGCCCAAGCGGATGGTGTGGCTCACCCCCGCAGCTGGGTCTTGGTTTTCTACGGAAATAAATCCATATTTTCCCGCTAGGTCTAATACAGGGCCATATTGACTTACCACCGCTACCCGTTTAAAGGCGTCTTTAGGGATGGCGCGTAGGGCGTATTCAATCAAGGGCCGTCCCATGAACTCCGCCAACAGCTTATTTTCGCCAAAGCGTGTGGCATTGCCTGCCGCCATGAGGACGCAGCCCAATTTCAGCTTTTTTTTCAATCGATGGAACACCTGCTTCTGTGGATATATTTCCCCTGGCCGTCCGCAACCAGCTGGCCGTCTCGCACCACGGCTTTGCCATTGATGAGCACGTCCCGGGCCAAGCCTTGCACCTGCATGCCGGCATAAGGGGAGTTATCACAATTATGCGCATGATTGGTGTCGGTAATGCAGTTTGCATAGCTGGGATCCCATACCACCAGATCCGCAGCCCGGCCTAAGGCTACCAAACCCCGGTCCGGCATGCCGAACAGATGGGCTGCGTTGGAAGAAAGCAGGGCCGCCATCTGCTCCAGGCTCAACCTGCCGGCGCATACGCCGTAGGTGTAGAGGAGCTGGGCCCGATGCTGCACCCCAGGGGCGCCATTGGGAATTTTTGAAAAATCATGGGCGCCCATGGCTTTTTGCGCCATGGTGAAGGAACAGTGATCCGTACCGATGGTATTGATCTCCCCGCTGTTGAGGCCCTGCCACAGGGCTTCATTGTCCCAGGTTTTGCGCAGGGGAGGACTCATCACATATTTTGCCCCGTCGGGATCTTGATATCGCTGATCCGTAAGCAGCAAATACTGGGGGCAGGTCTCTAAAAAAACCTTCTGGCCCCGAGCCCTGGCCCGGCGGGCCTCCTCTAGGCCCTGGGCGGTGGAAAGATGCACCACATAGGCGGGGGCGTGGGCCAGCTGGGCGATCCGCAGGAACCGGTGGACGGCCTCCGCCTCCACCTCGGCGGGCCGGGAAAGGGGATGGCCATAGGGGCCGGTGATGCCCCCATCCTTTACCTGCTGGATCATTTGCAGCAGCACGTCCCAGTTTTCACAATGTACCCCAATGAGAGCGCCGAGACGGGTGGCCTCCTGCAGGGCCTGGAAGATCTGGCCGTCGTCCACCCGCAGGGCGTCGTAGACCATGTACATTTTATAGGAAGTGATCCCCTGCCGGGACATCTCGCTCATTTCGGCCCGGACGCCTTCATCCCACCGGGCAATGGCCATGTGGAACCCATAGTTGCAGCTGGAGCCCTGGGCTTTTTCATGCCAGGTATCCAATGCTTGCTGAAGGGAACCATCCCGCTCTTGGGTGGCGAAATCCAATATGCAGGTGGTACCGCCCAAGGCGGCGGCTTTGGTGCCGGTGACAAAATCGTCCGCCGTGACGGCGCTGCCGGTATCCAGGTCGAAATGGGTATGGGTGTCGATAAAGCCTGGAAATACATAACAGCCCTTGGCCTGGATCACCTGGGCGCCTGGGGCCCGCAGCTCCGGGGCAAGGGCAATAATGCGGCCATCTTCTACCAATACATCCATCTTGGAGCGGCCTTGGGGATTGACAATGGTTCCGTTTTTGATGAGCGTCTGCATAGGAAGCCTCCTGAAAAAGAAAAGCATGGGGAAGGCCGGTAAGAAAAAAGCGACCGGCCGGGCCAAGACCGCGGCGGCGCTCATAGGGGGCTTGAAAAGATGCCCGTAGAAACGTCCGCGCCGGATCCGCGAACCTATATGCGTCCTGTCACAAATATAGGATACCATTTTATAAAGGGCTTTGCAAGGAAAAGGTTCACAGGGCTGCGGACGCTGTTCTGGCGATAGGATAACGAACCGCCAAAAATATTTACGCCAGGGGGGTTACTATCCATGAATGGCTGTGTTATACTACAGGATAACAAAGAAATAGGCTCAAAATATTTATTTCCTCCAAACACATTTTCTGCTATTTTCTTCACAATCCGGCGTAAAATTACGCCTGGCTGGAACCATCCACTTAACATCATGGAAATGGAGGTGTGCTATTTTTTATGAAACAACACGAACTGATCCATGCTGCGTTAACAGGAAAGGCTACCCTTGTCATCAAGGACGCCAATGTGGTCAACGTATTTACAGGGGAGATCATCCGGGGGGACGTGGCCCTCTATGAGGATACCATCATCGGCGTAGGGCAGTACAGCTGCCAGCATGAAATACAGGCAAACGGGGCATATCTATGCCCCGGCTTCATCGATGGGCATGTGCATATCGAGTCTTCCATGGTCATCCCGGAGAGTTTTGCCCGGGTGGTGATGCCCCATGGCACCACCACCATCATCGCAGACCCCCATGAGATCGCCAATGTGGCGGGGGTAGCCGGGGTGCGGGCCATGTATAAGCTTACGGACGACCTGCCCCTTCGGGTCATGTTTATGATGCCCAGCTGCGTGCCCGCCACGCCCTTTGAGCACAGCGGCGCGGAGCTGGTGGCGGAGGACATGGAGCAATTCATCCACAAGAGCCGCATCCTGGGCCTGGGGGAGGTCATGGACTATGTGTCCACCGTGAACGGCAGCAAGGAAATGCTGGATAAGCTGCGGCTGTTTGAGGGCAAGCCCATCGACGGCCACGCTCCCCTGCTTTCCGGCATGGAGCTGAACGCCTACCGGGTGGCCGGCCCCTCCACGGATCACGAATGCTCCAACTATGAGGAGGTATTGGAAAAGCTCCGCACCGGCATGCGGATCCTGATCCGGGTAGGCTCTGCGGCCAACGGCATCGAGGAGCTGCTTCGGAAGATCGTGGAAAACAAGCTGCCCACGGACAATATGTTCTTCTGCACCGACGACAAGCATTTGGAGAACATCCGTTCCGAGGGCCATATCAACTGCATCGCCGCCCTGGCGGTGCGCTGCGGCGTTTCCCCGGTGGAGGCGGTGCGCATGGCCAGCTACAATGCCGCCCGGGCCTACGGCCTAAGGAACATCGGCGCCATTGCCCCGGGGTATAAGGGGGATATGGTGCTCTTTGAGGACCTGAAGGACTTCAAGGCCCTGCAGGTATTCACCCGGTTTGGCAAGCCCTATGATCCCGGCTTTACCATGACCGCGCCCATCCTGCCCCCGGCGGTTTACAACAGCGTGCGGCTGGGCCGGCTGTATGCGGCGGACCTGGCCCTCAAGGCCAAGGAGGTCATGCCGGTGATCGGCTTGACGGAGGGCCAGCTGGTGACCCGGCGGCTGGACCGGAAGGTCCAGCGGGATGCCCAGGGCTTCTTCCAGCCGGATGGGAAGCTGAACAAGCTGGCGGTGATCGAACGGCATCACCGCACCGGCAGCATTGGCCTGGGGATCGTGGAGGGGCTCAACATCCACAACGGCGCCATCGCCTCTACGGTGGCCCATGATAGCCACAACCTGGTGATCGCCGGGGACAACGACCGGGATATGCTTATGGCGGCGGAGGCCCTCCAGGAATGCGGGGGCGGCTTCTGCGTGGTAAGCCAGGGCATCGTATTGGCCCGGCTGCCCCTGCCCATCGCCGGGGTCATGACCGACGCGCCGGTGGAGGATGTGCTGGCCCGGCAGCAGGCCCTGCTGGGGGCGGCAGCCAGCATCGGCTGCAGCGGCCAGAGCGACCCGCTGGTTACCTTAAGCTTCCTGGCCCTGCCTGTGATCCCGGATATCCGGCTCACGGATGAAGGGCTCTTTGACGTAACTACCATGAGTTTCATAAAATAGGAGGAATTTGCCAATGAGCATAGGTCAAAGCGTCAAGCGGGTGGACGCCCTGGATAAGGTGACAGGGCGGGCCAAATATACCGATGACCTGGCGGATAAAGGCGCCCTGGTGGCGAAAATTCTCCACGCCACCATTGCCCACGGCCAGGTGAAGTCCATGGATGTTTCCGCGGCCCAGGCCATACCCGGCGTGGTGAAGGTGGTTACCTGCTTCGATGTGCCCCCGTATAAATTCCCCACCGCCGGCCATCCCTGGAGCACGGACCCCGCCCACCAGGATGTGGCGGACCGGCTGCTGCTCACAAAGCACATCCGGTTCTATGGGGACGATATCGCAGCGGTGGTGGCGGAGGACGAGGTGGCCGCCCAACAGGCCCTGCGGGCCATCAAGGTGGAATATGAGACCTTCCCCTTCGTGCTGGACGTCCAGGAGGCCATGAAGCCGGAGGCGCCCCAGCTCCACGAGGAATACCCGGGCAACATCCTCAACCATACCTCCATCCGGCTGGGAAATTACGCCGAGGCCATCAAGGAGCCCGGCCTCATCAAGGTGGAGGGCTGGTACGATACCCCCACCGTGCAGCATTGTCACATCGAAAACCACATCGCCTACGCCTACCAGGAGGGCAAGCGGATCACGGTGGTCGCCTCCACCCAGATCCCCCACATCGTCCGGCGGATCGTGGGCCAGGCCTTGGGCATCCCCTGGGGGGATGTGCGCATCATCAAGCCCTACATCGGCGGCGGCTTCGGCAACAAGCAGGACGCCCTATATGAGCCCCTGTGCGCCTACCTTTCCACGGTGGTGGGCGGCAGGCTGGTAAAGCTGGACGTGAGCCGGGAGGAAACCTTCGTTTGCAACCGGGTGCGCCATGCCATCCGCACCCATATCATCAGCTGGGTCCGGCCGGACGGCTCCTTTGCCGCCCGCAAGATCGAATGCTTCTCCGACCAGGGCGCCTACGCTTCCCATGGCCACGGGGTGGTGGCCAAGGGCATGGGGGCCTTCCCCCAGCTGTATCCCTGCCCCAACGTGGAAGGGGACGCCTATAGCGTCTTTACCAATAAGCCTGCGGCAGGGGCCATGCGGGGCTACGGCATTCCCCAGGCCATGTTCGCCGGCGAGTGCCACATGGAGGACGTGGCCAGGGCCTTGGGGGCGGATAGCATCCAGTTCCGCAAGGACCACAGGATGCCCGTAGGATATGTGGACGGCTTTAGCAAAAATGAAAACTATGCGGACAGCCTGGGCCAGTGCATGGAAAAGGGCATGGAATACCTGGACTATGAACGCAAGCGGAAGGAATACGCCAACCAGACCGGCCCGGTGCGCCGGGGGGTGGGCATGGCCCTGTTCTGGTACAACACGGCGGTATGGCCCATCAGCCTGGAGTCCAGCTCCTGCCGGATGGTGCTCAACCAGGATGGCTCCATTCAGCTCCAGCTGGGCGAGACCGAGATCGGCCAGGGGGCGGATACGGCCTTTGCCCAGATGGCGGCGGATACGGTGGGCATCCCGGTGGACATGGTACATACCGTCTCCACCCAGGATACGGACCTGACCCCCTTTGGCACCGGCGCATACGCTTCCCGGCAGACCTATGTGGGCGGCTTTGCCATCAAGCAGACCGGGCTGCTGCTCAAGGAGCGCATCCTCCTATACGCCAAGGAGCTGACCCGCCAGGATGTGAACAACCTGGATATCCAGGAAGGGTATATCGTGCGCACCACCGACGGCCGCAAACTCATGAGCCTGGGCGAGCTGGCCACCGAGGCCCTCTATAGCCTGACCCATAGCCAGCATATGACCGCGGAAAGCACCTACCAGATCAAAAACAACGCCTATTCCTTTGGGTGCAGCTTCGCGGAGGTGGAGGTGGATATCCCCCTGTGCAAGGTGAAGCTCATCGACATGGTGAACGTACACGATTGCGGCCGGTTGATTAATCCCGCCTTGGCGGAAGCCCAGGTACACGGCGGCATGAGCATGGCCATCGGTTACGGGCTGTCCGAACAGCTGCTCTTCGATCCCAAGACCGGTAAGCCCCTCAACAACAACCTGTTGGATTACAAGCTTTCCACCACCATGGACCATCCGGATCTGGCGGCCCGGTTTGTGGAAAACTATGAGCCCACCAGCCCCTTTGGGACCAAGGCGTTGGGCGAGCCGCCGGCCTGTTCCGGCGCACCCGCCATCCGCAACGCCATCTTGAACGCCACGGGCGTGGCCATTGACCGCGCGCCCATCACGCCCCATGTCCTCTTTGCCAAGTTCAAAGAGGCCGGGCTGCTGTAAGGAGGGGAGGCCAATATGTACGATATCAAAGCACTCTACGAAGCCACGAGCGTAAAGGACGCCATCGCCCTTTTGCAGGCCCATCCGGCGGCCCATATCATCGCCGGGGGCAGCGATGTGCTCATCAAGATGCGGGAGGGCAAACTGGCAGGCTGCGAGCTGGTAAGCATCTATGGGCTGGACGAGCTTAGGGGCGTTACCCTGGAGGCGGACGGCGCCATCCGGATCGGTTCCCTCACCAGCTTTTCCCACATCACCAAGGACCCTATCATCCAGGCCCATATCAATGTGCTGGGAGAGGCGGTGGATATGGTGGGCGGCCCCCAGATCCGCAACATCGGCACCATCGGCGGCAACACCTGTAACGGCGTTACCAGCGCGGACAGCGGCTCCACCCTCATGGCCTATGACGCCGTCATGGAGGTGGAAGGCCCCAACGGCCAGCGCCTGATCCCCATTCAGGAATGGTATGTAAGCGCCGGCAAGGTTTCCCTTCAGCCGGCGGAGATCCAGACCGCCATCCGGATCCCCAAAGCAAGCTATGAAGGCTACTTTGGCCACTATATCAAGTACGCCATGCGCAACGCCATGGATATCGCCACCACCGGCTGCTCGGTGAACGTGAAGCTCAGCCCGGATAAAACCACCATCCAGGACGTCCGCCTCGCCTATGGGGTGGCGGGCCCCGTGCCCATGCGGGCGCCCCATGCGGAGGCATTCGCCCGGGGCAAGGCCATAGAGGACGCCACCATCGAAGGCTTCGGCCAGGCGGCCCTTTCTGACGTCAATCCCCGGGATAGCTGGCGGGCCAGCCGGGAATTCCGGCTGCACCTGGCAAAGGAGTTGGCCCAGCGGGCCCTGCGGGAAGCCATTCGACTTGCAGGAGGTGAAGCGTAATGCAGCAGATCCAATATAAGCTGGTGAAATTTACCCTCAACGGCAAGCCTGTGGAGGCCATGGTGGACGTGCGGGCGTCCCTGACGGATATGCTCCGCAACGACTACCGGATGACCTCCGTGAAAAAGGGCTGCGAGGTGGGGGAGTGCGGCGCGTGTAATGTGCTCATCGATGGGGAGTGCTTCAATAGCTGCATCTATCTGGCAGTCTGGGCGGACGGCAAGAATATCCGTACCCTGGAGGGCCTCCTGGGCCCCAACGGGGAGCTTTCCGACATCCAGCAGGCCTTCATCGACGAGACGGCGGTGCAGTGTGGTTTCTGTACCCCAGGTTTCATCATGTCCGCGGTGGAGATCCTGGAATCCGGCAAGGAATATACCCGGGACGAGCTGCGCAAGCTCCTTTCCGGCCATCTGTGCCGGTGCACCGGCTATGAGAACATCCTCAACGCCGTGGAAAAGACCATGAAAAAGCGTTTGGCGCAAAAACAGGGATAACGCCCCGCCCCAGTTTTTGTAGAAAGGCTCGGCCGCCTGCATCCGTTGGATGCAGGCGGCTTTTGTTCCCAAGGCGCCATATCGCGGCTTGCGAAAGGGTTCCGGCGATCAGTGGGGGGAGTGGCGCTTTTCCCAAGGGCGGCGGTGGCCGGGCGGGGGGCGGCGGCGTTTTGGGGGGCGGGGGGGGGGGGGCCCCCCCCCCCCCCCCCCCACCAAGGGGCGCGGGCGCCCCGGCCCGGG
>UQRU01000083.1 GCA_900543475.1 uncultured Eubacteriales bacterium | reverse complement strand
GCTTGCCCATTTCCGTCGTCACCTTCGGGTATAAACGGGGCATTCCCATCGATGCGGATCTCGTCTTCGACATGCGCTTTCTGCCCAATCCATTCTATGTGGAGCGGCTGCGGCGCTCTTCTGGGCTGGAACAGGATGTAAGCAGCTATGTGCTTTCCTTCCCGGAAGCGGAATATTTTTTAAAGACTGCCATCGAACTGGTGACTCACCTTGTTCCCTATTATCTTGAGCAGGACAAGCGCCAGCTCACCATCGGAATCGGCTGCACCGGGGGAATGCATCGCAGCGTTGCCATGGGGCAGGAGCTTTATCGAAGGCTGCAGGCCTTGGGCAACCGGGTCTTTATCGAGCATCGGGATATGAACCTGGAAAAGGACGCCATCCACCGGCGCTTCCATTCCCCAAGCCACCAGTGATATAAAAGAGCAGGAGCAAAACCGCTCCTGCTCTTTTATTCTTCCCTTTTTTCGCTTGCACCCTCATTTTGGGGTTGCATTGAGGCTCCTTCGCCTGGGGTAGTCTTTTTCCTCTTGGTATAGCGCTCCTCCTCGCTGAAGATGCAGCCGCAGTATTTTTGCATGTAAAGGCCGGCCTCCCGGGCCTGCTGCTGGCCGGAACGGAACCGGGGCCGGAAATCCCGGTAAAGGAAGGAGACCCCTTGGGCCTGGGCGGCAGCGCCAGCCACCTGCTGCATGAGGGGGTGGTTTTGATAGGGGCTGATGAACAGGGTGCTGGTAAAGGCGTCAAAGCCGTTTTGGGCGGCATATTGGGCCGCGGCGTTAAACCGGAGGGCATAGCAGGTAGCGCAGCGGTCGTCCCAGCTGGGCAGGGCGGAAAGGAAGAGCCGCAGGCCGTACTGGTCCATTTCGATGAGCTGAATGCCGATGGATTGAAAATACGCCCGGGCGGTATCCCGGCGGGCCCGGTATTCAGTAAAGGGATGGATGTTGGGGTTATACCAGAAGGCTACGGGCTCCAAGCCCTCTTCCCGGAGCTGCTGAATGCAGGCAACGGAGCAAGGGGCGCAGCAAACGTGCAACAGTAGGGACATAAAACCACCTCCGCAAATGGGGAAAACAAGTTCTGGGAACAGTAAAGCACAGGCCAGACGGAAAGTCAAGGCGATGGCGGGGAAATCGGCCGTCCGGCTGAGGATAACCCGATTGCCCGGGCAATGCCGGGCGAAAAAAGCAAAGGCCGCCACGGATCCCTCCGGGGCGGCATGGATGGGAAAAAACGCGGGGATATTTCCCGGGAAACTTATGCCTGGGGATTGCGGGCCAGGTCGAATTCCTGCTGGATCTGGGCGCTGGGCACAGGGGTCAGCAGGGAGACCACTAGGATAACCAGGCAGCTGAGGACAAAGGCGGGGAAGAGCTCGTAAATGCCGAATACGCCGCCTAAGGGCTTGAGCGCTAGCTTCCAGAGGAACACCATCACGCCGCCGGTAACCATGCCGGCGATGGCGCCTGCCTGGGTGGTCCGCTTCCAGAACAGGGAGAAGAGCATGATGGGGCCGAACACCGCGCCGAAGCCTGCCCAAGCGAAGGAAACGATGGTGAAGATGACGCTGTTTTCGTCCATGGCGATGATCACGCCCACCACGGCGATCAGCAGCAGGATGATCCGGCTCATGGTCATCACCTGTTTGTCCGAGGCGTCCTTTTTGAGGATGCCCTTAAAAATGTTCAGGGAGACGGCGGAGGCGGCGATAAGCAGATAGGAATCCGAGGAGCTGATGGTGGCGGCCAGGATGCCCGCCATCACCAGGCCGGCCAGCAGGGGAGGCAGCAGGTGGCGGGAGAGCACGATAAATACGTTTTCCGCACCGCTGGCGGTGTTAAGGGTCTCGTGTACCGGGAACATGGCCCGGCCCATCAAGCCGATGAGCACTGCGGCCGCCAGGGAGATCACCACCCAAACCGTGGCGATGCGGCGGGCCCGCACTAATTCATCGGTTTTGCGGATGGCCATGAACCGGAGCAGCACTTGGGGCATGCCGAAATAGCCAAGGCCCCAGGACAAGGTGGAGATGATGGTCAAGAAGCCATAGCTACCTGCTTCCCCGAACACAGGCGCGCCATTGGCCACCTGTTGGATGCCGTTGGCGTCCACGCTGGGGCTGGCGATGCCGAAGAAGGTGAAGAAGCCGGGGATATTTTTTGCGTTATCCACCACGGCCTGGAGGCCGCCGGCGGCCAAGGTGCCGGTAATGAGGATCACCGTTAGGGCAAAGATCATCACCACAGCTTGCATAAAGTCGCTGGCGCTTTCCGCCAGGAAGCCGCCTAGGAAGGTATAGATCACCACGAACAGCGCGCCGGCGATCATCATGGACTGATAAGAAGCCCCAAACAGGGTGCTAAAGAGCTTGCCGCAGGTGACGAAGCAGCTGGAGGCGTAAACCGTAAAGAAGATCAGAATAAATAGGGCGGAAAGGGTCATAATGACCTTTTTCTTTTCATGGAACCGGTTGGAGAAGAAATCCGGCAGGGTAATGGCGTCTCCCGCCACGGCGGAATAGCGGCGGAGGCGCTTGGCCACCAGCAGCCAGTTGATATAGGTGCCCAGGGCCAGGCCAATGGAAGTCCAGGCTGCGTCGCTCAAGCCGCACCAATAGGCCACGCCGGGCAAGCCCATGAGCAGCCAGCCGCTCATATCCGAGGCCTCGGCGCTCATGGCGGTGACCCACGGCCCCAGGGACCGGCCGCCCAGGAAATAATCCTCGCTGCTCTGGTTGGAACGCTTGGCAAAATAGATGCCGATCCCAATGACCACCGCCATATAGCATACCATGGCGACGAGGATCTGTAGACTGCCTTCTTGCATAAATAAGACCCCCTTTTGATAATGCCAATGCAGAAGAACCCTGCAAAATATGGATAATTGTAACAGATGTTTAGAAATTAAACAATAAAAATTCAAAAAAAAGCCCAAGAATTTATAAATTCTCAGGCAAATACGCCGTATATCTTATGGAAGCAGGGCCATGCACAGGCTGGCCAGCTGCTGAGGCGAAAGGGCTTCCGCCCGGCAACCAGGATCAAGATCCAGGCTTTCCAGGGCGTCCTCCAGGCCGGGATAGGCCTTTAGGTTATTGCGAAGGGTTTTGCGGCGCATGGCGAAGGCCTGCTGCAAAAACCCGGCAAACTGGGGGAGGAAGGGGCGGTTTCGGCTTTCCAGCGCCACCACCTGGGAATCTACCCCCGGCTGGGGGTAATAATCCGCCGGGGAAAGGGAGCACAGCGCCCGGGGCTGGTAATAGTATTGGGCCAGCACGGCCAAGGGGCCGTATTGCCGGGAGCCGGGCTGGGCAAAGAACCGGTCGGCGCACTCCGTCTGGGCCATGAGGGCCATGCGGGGGATGGGCAGGCCGCAAGATAGCAGCCGCAGGCAAATGGGGGTGGTGACGTAATAGGGCAGGTTGGCCGCCACGGAAAAGGGCTCCCCTAGGATGGCTTGGATCTCTTCCCAGTCAGCCTTGAGAAAATCCCCCTGAAGCAGGGTGAACCGGGGCTCCTGGCCGAAGAGGGCCTGGAGGGCCTGGCATAGGGCCGGGTCGATCTCCACGGCGCACACCCGTCGGGCCCGGGCCAGCAGGGGCTCTGTCAACGCCCCCAGCCCCGGGCCGATCTCCAGCACGGGGCCGCCCTCCGGGCAGGCCGCCGCCGCGATGGCTTCCGCCTTGTCCCCGTCCACTAAAAAGTTTTGCCCCAGCCCCCGGTTGGGGCTGAGGCCAAACCTGGCCAACAGGGCCTTTACTTGCTGGACGTCCTGCATCATTTGCGCACCAGGACCGTCACATCGTATTTGGTGCCCCATCGCATGGCTTCCGAACGGGTGTTTAGCCAAATATCCAGCTGGTTCATGGGTTCCCCCTCGTCGTTGATATAGTTCCGAAAGGCGCCGGTATCTTGGGCGGTGCCGTAGCCATAGCCCTTGATATAGATTTCGCTGCCATAGGGGATGTAGTAGGTATTCACCGCAATGGTCCCCAGCTTGGGGGTGGTGCCTGTGGCGGTGCGGGTGCCGGTGCAATAGGCGGTGATCTTGTCCACCGTCATTTCCACCCAGCCGTCTTCCCCGGCCACCGGCGCTTCCTTCCAGCGGCGGAATTCGCCTTCGTAATTGGTTTGGTATTTGATCTTGGTGCCAATGCGCACCACCTCGTCCACCGCCGGGGCGATCACCACCTGGTCCGCCACCTCCCGGGATACCTCCACCCCGTCCTTGACGGTGATCCGCTGGGTCACCTGCTTTTTGCCGTTGACGCCCTCGACCTCCACTTCCTTGAAGTCCTCGTATTCGTCCTCGTCCTTGATGACCACTTCGTCATATTCTAGGGTCTTGTAGCTGACCTCATAGGAAATATCCACCGCCGTATGGGTGATGCGCATCCCCGGCTCCACATCCGCAAAGGGCAGCTGGGAAAGCTCGTCCCCAGAGGAATAGGAGACCTTGGCCTTGCTTAGGGCTTCCCCCACGGTGCCTTCGCTCATATGCAGTACCTGCACCTGGCCCCCGGATTGGACGGCCACCGGATACGCCCGGGTCACCTCCACCCGCATGTTGGGCTCCAGGGCCGCGTCTAGATCGGGGGATACGGAATCCCCCGCGTGCAAGGTCACGCCGGCGGCATCCAACAGGGCCTGTACCGTTTCCCCCTGAAGGGAAAAATCCGCTTCCACCCCGTCCACCAGCAGGGTCACCTGGGTGCGGGGGTCCGGCCGGGTGGCGGCAAAGCAGAAAAAGGCGGCGGCCAGCACCCCGGCGCAGGCCAGGGAGATCATGGGCCACAAAGGGGCCTTTTCCTTTACCGGGGCGGCGGGGGCGGGCTGGCTGGCAGCCCGTTGCCCACGGGACTTGCGCTTGCGAGGCAAATGCCCCCGAACGCCTTCGGCAATGTGGGCGAAAAACCCCGCTATGCTTGCAGCCCGCCTTTGCAGGAATGCACGTATATCCTGAAACGGGCGTTTTCTTCTGCGTCGTGCCATGGATTCACTCCTTATTTCAATTGACGCCAGGGCAAATGCCAGCCGGCTGTTTCAGGGATGCCCCTTGGGGCGCTATCCCCACAGATAGCCTTATTCTAACAGGCTTCCCGCAGATCTGTCAATTTCTTCGGCCCTCCCAGCCTGTAAACAAACCGTGGCTTCCATTTACAGGGAAGCATTGCCAAGTTATAATGGATATATACTTGTCCGGCCATAGAAGCGCTTGTTGCGCCGGGCTCGCGCCGGCGCGACTGTGGGCCGGCGCCGCTTTGGCTGGCCACCCGGCTGGGAAAGCGGCTATTTTTGTTTTTCAGCAGCCTCCAGGGAGATTCGTTCCCTTGGAACATATGGAAAGGTCCTTATATGAAACGTTTGCTTTGTACCCTGCTCGTCTTGGCCCTGGCCCTGCCCACCACCGCCTGTACCGCCGCCAGCGGCCGGCAGGTGTGTACGGCCTTTTTAACCGCCATTTCCCAAGGGGATTATGACGCCGCCTATGACCTGCTGGACCCGGCCGTCCAGGCGGACCCCATCCAGGCGGATAGCGAAAACCCTGCGGATATCCAGGCGGCCAAGGACCAGGAGCTGGCCCTGGAAACCAAGGGCCAGATCACCCGGGAACGGTTTGTCAGCAAGTATACGGACATTTTCGACCTGCTGAAGATCACCGCCGTGGCCTATGAAAACATCCAGATCCAAGAGGGGGATATTTTTACCACCGCCACCTTTACCGGCATTTATACCAGCGAACTATGCGGGGAAATGCGGGAGGATTTTGCGATGATCATCCTGCGCACCGGCAACCGGTGGGTGGTGGAATGGTCGCCCAACCTGATCTTCTCCGATATGGAGTGGGGGGACACGGTGCGTAAGGCCGTTTTGCCCGCCACCCGGGGGGACATTATGGCGGATGGGGTGCTATTGGCCACTACGGTGGGCAAGCTGTCGGTTTACGCGGTGCCCAGTCAGATCCAGGATGTGGAGCTGTTCGCCGCCCAGGCGGCGGTGCTGTTGGGCATGAGCGAGGAGGCGGTGCTGGACCGGTTGGACCGGGCCTACAACGATCTGGCGGTGCTCAAGGAAATGCATACGGATGAATTGACCGCTACGGTGGAGGAGCAGCTGCTCTCCATCCAGGGGATCGGCATCGACCGGGGGAACTATGCCCAGGCCCGGGAATACCCGGAAGGGTATATGCTGGCTCACATCCTGGGGTATACGGGCATCGTCAGCGGGGAGACCGCCGAGGATACCCTGGCCCAGGTGGATCAGCTCAACCAGGGCCGGGATCCGGAGGACGGCCTGTATACCACCGACTCCCAGGTGGGTAAGCTGGGGCTGGAAAGCCAATATGAGGAGCAGCTGCGGGGCAAGGACGGTTACCGGATCTACATCCAGACCAGCCAGGGCCTCAGCCGCCGCACCTTATATACCAAGCCGGTGGAAAACGGCATGGACCTGCACCTGACCATCAACATGGAGCTGCAGGAGCGGCTGGATTTCGTGCTGGAATGCTTCCTCATGGACGAGGAGACCGCCGGGGCGGTGATCGTGATGAACCCCAAGACCGGGGCGATCGGGGCCATGTCCAGCTGGCCCAGCTATGATTTGAACCTGTTTGCCCGGGGCATCTCCAGCGCGGATTACGCCAAGCTTACCGGCCAGAGCAATACCCCCCTTTACAACCGGCTGACCCAGGGCCAATATCCTCCCGGCTCCGTGCTCAAGGCCTTTACCGCGGCCGCGGCCCTGGATACGGGCACCCTGGATGAAAACTATGTGTTTGAAGGGGAGATCGAGGACGATTACTGGCTGCCCACGGAATTTGGCCCCTGGGTGGGCAGCAAGATCAAGCGGGCAACCATCAAATACCGGTATTTGCCCTACTTGAATATGCACAGCGGCATCGTATATTCCGATAACATCTACTTTGCCAACGCCGCCCTGCTCATGGGCTGGGACAAGTTTGAAGCCTATATGGAGCAGGTGGGCCTGGGCTCCAGCCTGCCCTTCGACCTGCCGGTGGCCAGCTCCCAGATCCATAACGAGGACGCGGAGCTGAGCCTGATGCTCCTGGCGGAAAGCGGCTACGGCCAGGGCCAGACCTTAATCACCCCCTTGCAGATGGCCACCTTGTTTTGCGCCTTTGCCAACGACGGGGATGTGCCGGAACCCTACTTGATCGAGACCATCAAGCAGGAGGACGGCTACCGCTACGAAACCGTATACCAGCACGTGCCCAAGACCTGGCGGGAGGACATCATCAGCCCCCATGCCCTGGAGGTGATCGTCCCCTATCTGGAGGACGTGGTGGAACCCAGCCTCAACGGCACCGGCCGGTCCCTGAACGTGACCAGCTGCCAGATCGCCGCCAAAACCGGTACCGCGGAAATCGGCAACGATAAAAGCCGGGAAATCGCCTGGTTCGCCGGCTACCGCTGCGACGTGGAGCCGGAACAGGAACGGCTGATATTGGTGATGCTGGAGATCCCTACCACCGGCGCCTACACCAATACCAAATTCGACATCGCCCGGGAACTGCTGAAGATGGACGCCCCATAACCCCCCGCCCCAAAGGCGGCCTATCCCGCCCGACGACGGCTGCCCAGTCCCCTCCATATTGTCCCCCCGGGCGACGGCTTCCCATGCCGCTGCCCCGAACCCGTTCATCTTATCTTATTTAAGGAATCATCCAAGGAGATCTGCTATGCGCTACCGAGTTTCCCTCAAGAAAAATTGGCTCTGCTACCTGGCCTGCGGCTTGATGCTGCTTTCCGCCGCCCTTCGCCTGGGCCATTTCATCCCCCGCTGGGCCGATACCGATTGGTTTACCTTGGTCACCCAGCTGTTCGTGCCCCTGCTGGCCAATGGGGTGTTTTGCTACGGCGCCCTGAAAAAAGGCGGCTATTTGATCACCGTGCTGTCCGTGTTCCTGGGGGTGCTGTTCTTCATCATCAAGGCCCAGGGCTTTGCCCACGCTTGGCATACCATCCTGTGTACCCTCCTGTATTTGCTGGTGTTCATCCTTTACACCATCACTGCCCTGGGGGTGGCGTCCAGCCTCCTGCCCCAAAAGCTGGTGTTTGCCCTGCCCTTGGCCTTCCATATCGCCCAGGACCTGTTCTTCCCCGAACCCGCCTTCCTGGCAGCGCCCCTCCCGGAACTCTCCGTGCTGTGCATCATGGGCGCCCTGCTGGCCGCTACCTTCGCCCTTCAACAGGACCCTCTAAAGTCTGAAAAGAATAATCATTCTTGATTTTTCTCGAAGAAAGGGCTATACTATTCCCATGAACGAACAGGAGGGGATGGAACATGACCACCCAGGTACAGGTCACAGGGGGCGAGCTGCCCCAGGAAGAGATCCAAGCCTATATCGAACACGGCAAAAAAAGCTATCCGGGCCGGGAGATCCAGCGGATGGAGATCACGGTGGACGGGGAATATGTGGACATCAACTACTATCTGGCGGACCAGCCCTTTGAGCGCATCCGGCGGATCACCGGCTATCTGGTGGGGGATATGCGCCACTGGAACAACGCCAAGCGGGCGGAAGAAGCCGACCGGGTCAAACATACCATGTAACCATTTCGATTGGACGCCTGGGGATGGATCCCCGGGCTTTTTTTAATTCCCCCGCCCTGCGCCCTCCGGTTCCCCCAGTTCCCAAAGGTTGATCACGGCCTTGCCGGATCTTTCGGCCCGGGCCTGCAAGCTGGCCGCGTTGCCCACGCTGCGGCTTACATAAACGATGACCCAGTCCGCCTGCTGAAGCATCCAGGCGTTTCGCCGGGCAATGGCAAAACGGGGCGGCACGCCTTCCATACCCTCGGGATATAGGGTATTTTGCCCTGCCGCCGCCCGTTTCCCCGGCAGATACGCCAACACCACCGCATAAGTAATATGGGGGTACTCCAGCTGGAGGCCGGAAAGTACCCGGGCCACCATACGGTCAAATTTGCCCTGGTTCCCTACATAAAAAGTATCCGCCTGCCGGGCCTCGATGAGCGCTACAAGCACCTGCCGTAATATCCCTTCGATCTCTTGGGGCGCGTCCCGATGGCCAAAGAAGGTACAAGTCATAAAGTCACGCTTCTTTAATAGAGTGAAATGGTTTCCTTAGTATAGCAACAACCCCTTCTGTTTAGGCAAAAAACCAAAAAATGGTATACTTAAAACAAGTAGACTGCCAACATTTCCCCATAAAAAAATCATAAAATAAAGATGAAAAAGAAAAATTATGGTGGAAACATGCGAAATAAGGCGAATAAACATTTGGGCATAGAAGTCGATCCGGAATTGCACAGAAAGCTGCATTATATCGCAAAGCACGAGGGACGCTCAGCGAATGGGCAGATCCTCTATTTAATACGGAAAATCGTAAGGGAGTTTGAAGAAAAAAACGGCGAGATCAAAGAAGAGGGGGAGGATGCGTAGGGGACAAGGAGGAAAATGCGTACAAGCGCCTACAAGCGGCCGCAGGGAAAAGGGAGCCCTGCGGTTTCTTATTATCCCAAGGGTATGCTGGTGAGGGGCGGGGGAAAGGGGCGCGATGGGGGGGTTGCGAGGGCCCGCGGGGGGGGCGGCGGCGGGGGGGGGGGGGGCCCGGGAAACCCGGGGCCGGGGGGGAGGCCCCCGGCAAGGCCC
>UQRU01000082.1 GCA_900543475.1 uncultured Eubacteriales bacterium | reverse complement strand
TTCACAGACAACAAGCCCTTTCGGCTGCTTAAACATTTTTACTTTCAAATATTGTCTAACTTTTTGGGGTCACTTCAATCAGGCTGCCCGTTTGTTTGTGGGAAAATGGAGGTTATACCGTCATGGTGCAAAGGAGCATCTTCTGCCGCAGATAGTTCATCAGGGCGTCCTGCACCACCTCGGGGAGCTGGAAGAAGTTGGCGTCCGGATCGGCAGTAAACTTCTTGAGGGTCTGGAAGTAAAGCCAGAAGTATTCCGTACCCACGTTGAACTTGTTGATGCCCTCCTGGAAGGCGATGGCCAGCTGGTCGTTGGGGATGCCGCTGCCGCCATGGAGCACCAGGGGCACGTCTGTGGCTGCGTTGATCTCCTTGAGCCGGTTGATGTCCAGATGGGGGGTCTCCTTATAGAAGCCATGGGCGCTGCCGATGGCTACGGCCACGCTGTCACACTTGGATTGCTCGCAGAAGGCCGCCGCCACCTCGGGCTTGGTATACATATCCGTATCGGACTGATCGGTGACCGTAGAGGCAAAGCCTACCCGCCCCAGTTCCGCTTCCACCTCGGCGCCCATGGCGTGCGCTTTGTCCGCAATGGCCCGGGTATTTTTGATGTTTTCCTCCACGCTGAGCATGGAACCATCATACATGACGGAAGTGAAGCCGTCCTTTACGGCAGCCAGGATATAGTCCGGATCCGTACAGTGATCCAGATGCAGGCCCACCGGCACCCGTACGTTCCGGGCGATGGAACGGACAGTCTCCGAAAAGCTCTTCGGGTTGCACCAGTTGTTCTTTTGGGCATGTTCCGGATACAGCATGCAGATGACAGGCTTGTTCATTTCCTCCGCAACGGTGATGGCAGAGTAAATGGTGTTGTAATCCGTACAGTTGTAAGCGATGGCAGAGGTTTTGGCTTTGTCGGCCATTTTCAAGATATCGCTCACTTTTTCCAGGCTCATGGTTTTTTTCTCCTTTTTCTTGATTTGAAACTCTATTGTATCCGCCGGGGCCTACTGGCCGGCAACGGAATCATACATGCCTTTGAAGATCAGGGATACCGAAACCGCGCCAGGGTCCGGTATGCCCAAGGTTTTTTCCCGGAAATTTTTGGACCTCCCTTTTCGGGACAGCATATTCTTCGTAGCCTCTACCCCATCCAGGGCCCCCTGATAAGCAGCCGCCAGCACCTGGACCACGTCTTGGGTCTGGGCACAGGCTTGCTCCATGGCGTCCACAGCGGGCAGCAGGGCATCCAGCATGGTCTTATCCCCGGGGGATGTGCGTCCCCGCTTGGCGATGGAAGCGGCCCCTGCCCGGAAAAATTCCACCAGCTCCCGGGCATCCATTTGGGTACGGTCCCGCACCCCTTCATGTCCGGCGATGAACATGGTGCCAAAGATGACTCCGGACGCGCCGCCCATGGTCTTGACCAGGGCAATGCCCGCATCCCGCATCAGGGCAAAGATATCCGGATACTTGGTGGTTTTCAGGGTTTCCTGCAAAACGGAGAAGCCGTCCCGCATCCCAGTGCCATGGTCGCCGTCCCCGATGCTGGAATCGATTTGGGTAAGCAGGGGTTCATTGGCGATAATGACCTGGCTGGCTTGGATCAACGCCTGTTGCAATTGCTCCACGGTCAAGGCTTGCATCATTCGCCTTGCGCCCCCTTTTCTTCATCCACGAACACCACTGTGGTCTGCGGCTCAAGGGATTCGTAGGGATAGCCGCTTTGCCGGGTGTCGGTGATCAGGTAATCGCATACCGCGTCCACCCGGGTGAGATACACCTTGCCGAATTTGGTATGGTCCGCCAGGATGAAGGACTGGTTGGCCGAGGCCATGGATAGTACCTTCAGCTCCGCATCCTCAAAGCGGGGGGTGGAATAGCCGAAATCCTCGTCGATGCCGTTGATGCCGATGAAGCACTTATCCACCCGGATATCCCGGATGAACTTGCTGGTCATGTGGCCCTCCACCGTATTGTGGGCGTAGCTCACCGTACCGCCCGCCATGATGACCCGGCTGGAATCCAGCCCGGAAAGGGCCACCACCGTCAGGGCGGAGGTGGTGATGATGATCAGGTTCTTCTTCTCGTTGCGGGCCAGCAGCTTCACCAGCTCATACACGGTGCTGGACCCATCCAATAGGATGGTATCATAGTCGTTGATATATCCATAGGCCGCCTGGGCGATGGCCTGCTTGGCCAGCAGCTGCCGGGTATCCGCCATCAGCTCCGGCACCTTGATGCTTTTGCCGACGGGATAATAGGCTACCGCGCCGCCGTGGGTGCGGATGATCTTCTTTTGCCGGTGCAGCTCCTCCAGGTCCCGCCGCACCGTCACCTCCGAAGTATTCAGCAGCTTGCTGAGCTGCTGCACCCGCATGGATTTCTCCTGGCATATCAAATCGTAAATCTTTTGTTGCCGTTCTTCTGCAAACATGGGTTATACCGCCTTTGTCATAGGATAAAGCTATCGGTATAGCAGGTACCCTCCAGATAGGGGCGCAGGTTGGCGTCCGCGCACAGGATGGTAACGCTATAGCCGTATACATCAATAATGTTTGAGAAATTGGCGACCCGCATCTGCTCCACCGGGTACTGCGCGGCTAAATACCGGTGCACCAGGTTGGCAAAAATGTACCCGTCCGCATAGCTGGTATACCGCAGCCGGTTCACCAGCACATACAGCCGCTCCCCTGCTTGGGGCTCCAGGTCCTCCAGCAGCATGTTGCAGGCTTCCTGGGCGCAGCGGCCCATATCCATATGGGTTGCGGTGCGCACCCCGGATTCCCCGGAAAAGCCCGCTCCATAGGCGATCAGCCGGCTCCCGAAGTCCAAATGGATGCTCAGCGTACCCAAACGGCTTTGGGCGCCCCGCAACAGCGCCGCGGTATCCTGCAAGGACATATCCCGCTTGGCGCAATTTGCCGCCATTTTCATTAAAAATGCGATGCCGCAGCGGCCTCCCCGGGCGCTGCGTTCTTCCCCCACGGCAGAGGCGATATCGTCGTTGGAAATCACACTTTCCACCGGAATACCATCCATCTGCAAAAATTCGGCTGCCATGTCGTTGTTGAGAAAATCCCCGGCAAAATTATTATACAGCAGCAATACCCCTTTTTCAGGGCGCAGGGCTTTCCCGGTCTCGTAAATGGTATAAGCATTGGGGGCGGCAAAGGGCGCGCCGATCACCGCCGCATCCGCCAAGCCTTCCCCCACATACCCGGGAAACAGGGGGCCGTTGCCCCCGCCCCCGCTGATAATAATGGCGAAGCGGGTAGGGTCAAAGCCCTTTCGCACGATGGCCCCGGCGTTCCGTACGCCGATCAGGGGCTCCCAACGGTCCGGCATGGCTAGGCCCATTCCCTGGAAAAAATCCGCTGCGAAATAGTCCATTCGGTCCGTATTCCAAATCATGCTCCCGCTCCTTTAATTCATGCTATATATATTTTACGCCTTTTGTTTCTTTTGCGCCATATCCAAGATGACCGCCAGCAGGATAATCATGCCGATGACCACCTTCTGCCAATAGGAATCGATGTGGAGCAGGTTCATGCCGTTGTTGATGACGGCGATAACCGCCACGCCGATCATGGCCCGGCCAACGGAACCGCTGCCGCCGGAAAGGCTGGTGCCGCCCAATACCGTGGCGGCAATGGCGTACATTTCATAGGCGTCACAGGCGCCGGGCTGGCCGTTTTGCAGCTTGGAGGCGTTGAGCACGCCGCCCATGGCCGCCATAATGCCGCAGATCACATGGCTCAGGAAGGTGATCTTCGCCGTATTGATACCGCTCAAGTGGGCCACATTGCTATTGGAGCCGGTGGCATATACGTGCCGGCCGAATACGGTCTTGGACAGGAGGATGTGTACGATGAACACGGCCACGATCACGAAGATGGTGATGATGGGGATCCAGCCGGTGGGCTTATCCGCGGTTTGCAGCAACCGGGCAGCGCCCAGGAAGGAATAGTTGCTCTTGACGCCGGATACGGAAGAACCGCCGGACAGCACGAAGCACAGGCCACGGGCCATATTCAACATGGCCAGGGTGGCGATCATGGGCACCACCTTGAAGTAGGCGATCATCAAGCCGTTGAACGCGCCGCAGAGAGCACCCACCACCAGGGCCGCGCCGATCCAGATCAAAGAGGCCACGAAAATGGAGGCATCCGGGTTTTCCCGGGCCACCAGGGCGCCGCACACGCCGGCCAGAGCCGCCACGGAACCCACGGAAATATCGATGCCGCCAAGAATGATCACGTAGGTGAGGCCAGCGCTCAACATGGCGTTGATGGCCATCTGGGTGGTCAGGTTCACCAGGTTCTGGGCGCTTAGGAAGGACTTATTCCCCAAGCCGAAGCCCAGGCAAAGGAAGATCAGAACGAATACGATAATATTCTTTTTTGTAAAACTCTTAACCTTTTCCATAGTTTGATCTCATCCCTTCTGATGTCTAAACATTGCTTTGCACGCTGGCAAGCTGGATCACGGACTGTTCTGTTGCATCGGCGCCGGAGATCTCGCCGCCCTGTACGCCTTCCCGCATGACGATGATCCGGTCCGCCACGCCCAACATCTCGGGCAGTTCGGAAGATACCATGATGATGCAGCCGCCGTCGGCCACGAAATCGTTCATCAGGGCATAGAATTCGCTCTTGGCGTTCACGTCGATACCCCGGGTCGGCTCATCCAGGATCAGGATCTTGGAATTGGCGATGAGCCACTTGGCCAGGATGACCTTCTGCTGGTTACCACCGGATAAGTTGGCGATGATGGTTTGGATGGATGGGGTTTTGACCCGGAGCTTTTGGGTCATCTCCTGGGCGATGTCCGCTTCCCACTTGTTGTCCAGGAAGCCGAAGCGCCGGTGATGATAGGGCAGGCTGGGCAGCACGATGTTGTGGCGCAGGGTGGCCTGGAGCATCAGGCCGGTACGGCGGCGGTCCTCGGTGACCATGCCCAGGTTGTGCTCAATGGCGTCCTTGGGGCTCCGGAAGTGGACCTCCTTGCCCTCTACAAATATCTTACCTGCATCCGCCCGGCGAGCGCCGAATATGGTTTCCATAACCTCCGTGCGGCCCGCGCCTACCAGGCCGTAAAAGCCCAGGATCTCGCCGGCATAGGCGGTGAAGCTGATGTCCTTAAATTCCTTTTTGCGGGTCAGGCCCTCCACCCGCAGCATTTCCTTGCCGGGGGTATGCGCCTGGCGGTTATAATAGTCCTTGATCTCCCGGCCCACCATGCTGTTTACGATCTCGGATTCAGTGGTGTCCTTGATCATGCAGGTCTTTACCTTGCAGCCGTCCCGGAGGATGGTGGCCCGGTCGCACATGCGGAAGATCTCCGCCATGCGGTGGGAAATATAAATAACGGTTACTTGATTGTTGCGCAGATTATCCAGCTGCTCAAACAGCGCGTTGATTTCGTGCTCAGACAGGGATGAGGTGGGTTCGTCCATGATGACGACCTTGGCCTTTTTGCTGATAACTTTGGCGATCTCTACCATTTGCTGCTGGGCGGCGGTCAGATCCCGGGCTATGTCCGTAGCCTTGATGTTGGTGACCTTCATATAATCCAGCAGGGCCTGGGTGTCGCGGTTCATTTTGGCCCGGTCCAGCAGGGGGCCGTTATTGATCCGGGGCTCCGCCCCTAAAAATACGTTCTCCGCCACGGTTAGGTCATTGGCGATGCTCAATTCCTGATGGATCACCGCAATGCCCTTATTGAGCGCCTCGCCTGGCGCCGTAAAATGCATTTCATTCCCTTCGAAAACCACCTTACCCGAAGTGGGGGTATAAACGCCGGAAAGGATCTTGATCAGCGTGGATTTTCCCGCGCCGTTTTCACCCAGCAGCGCATGGACTTCGCCGGGATAGAAGTCGATCGAAACGTCGGTCAAGGCGTTTACGCCTGGAAAACGCTTGTCGATATGGATTGCCTGCAGGTTTGGCTCCATAATAACATCTCTCCTTGCTTCATGCTGGTTGGTTGCCTTGGTTTCATCTTGACATGTGCCCGAACGGATTCGCGCTCGGGCACATGCGTTGAGCTAATATTGTGTTGTCGGTGTTAAGACGGCTTATTGGGCGACAGCGTTGGAAGCGTCTACCAGGTAGGGAGCGATGAGGATGGTGGTATCATCCACGGTGCCCTCGGTGCAGTACTTCACCATCTGCTTCGCGATCTGATAGCCGATCTCATAGGGGTTCTGCGCCACATCCGCGAACCAGATCTTGCCGTTCTCGGGGTCCAGAATGGCCTCGTGGGCCTCGGGGTTGGCATCGAAACCGATCATGGTGGTGGGAGCGCCAGCAGCCTTGATGGCGGCCAGAGCGCCGATGCAGGCGGGATCGCCCACGGTGAAGATAACGGCCATGTCAGGATACTGGGTCAACGCATCGCTCATGAGGCTCTCGGCAGTGCCGGCATCGCCGCGATAGTTGCCGATGTTGACCACGTTCAGGTTGTACTGCTCGGTGTACTGATCGATGACGCTGTACCAGCCAGCCTCACGGTCGATGCAGGACTGGGGCTCGGGATAGGCGATGATGCCTACGGTGGCGCCATCGGTGAGGCCCAGCTCCTCCAGCTTGGCGATGGTGGCCTCGCCGCCAACTACGCCGCCCTGGAAGTTATCGGTACCTACGAAGCACTTGATCACGTCGGTCTCGCTGGAGGTGCAGTCAAAGGCGAACATGGGCACGCCTTCAGCGTCGGCAGCCTCGATGGCAGGGGTGCAACCGGTGGGATCGTTGACGGACAGGGAGATGGCGTTGCAGCCCTCTACCACCAGGTTCTCAATACGCTCGCTGGCGATGGCGCCGTTGAGGTCGGACTCCAGAACCACAGCCTCAAAGCCCATTTCCGCAGCAGCGGCATTGATGCCTTCTTCGATGGAGCAGTAGAACGCGTGCTCACGGGAACCCAGGATGAAGCCCAGCTTCAGGTCGGCAACGGCCGGCGCCGCTTCTTCAGCGGGGGCTTCCTCAGCGGGGGCTTCTTCGGCGGGGGCCTCATCAGCGGGGGCCTCAGCAGCGGGGGCTTCCTCGGTGGCCGCGGGGGCCGCGCAAGCAACCATGCCCAGCATCATCACAGCTGCCAGCAAAATAGCCAACGTCTTTTTCATGTTCTGTTTTCCTCCTGAATGATGGATTGTTTAAATTCAGCGAATTGCTGAAACTGGAATCAAGTAAAGTAGAACTATTGTTTTTTTCTTTTCGTTTTTTTATTTTTGTGATTGTCTGCTTGCGTTTATGATGCTATAATAGCATCGTAACCAGCGTGTGTCAAGGAATAGATTCATTTTTTATTCGATTTCGATCAACTTTTTTCTTTGGCTCCATCCGTTGAACGAATACGATCAATTTGCACCTCCATTCCGCACGCAATCTTCTATCATTTCATTTAAAAAGGAAGGGACGAATGCATTATGCTGGACATCATTACTATCGGCGAGATCCTGGCGGAAGTGCTGACCGAAAAGGTTGACCAGGCCTTTACTTCCCCCGGAACCCTTTTGGGGCCCTTCCCCAGCGGCGCCCCTGCCATCTGCATCGACCAGGCGGCCCGCATGGGCGCCAAGGCAGCCATCATCGCCAAGGTAGGCCAGGACGATTTCGGCAAGCTGAACTTAACCCGCCTGGCTGGGGATGGGGTGGATGTTTCCCACGTGATCCAAACCCCGGACAACACCACCGGCACTGCCTTTGTCACCTATTTTTCCGATGGGGAGCGGAAGTTCATCTTCCATTTTTCCCATGCGGCCTGCGGGGAGCTTTGCCCGGCGGACGTGGACGAAGCGGCCATCAAAAGCGCCCGGTATCTCCACATCATGGGTTGCTCCATCACCGGCAGCCCCACCATGGGGGAAGCCATTATGCAGGCGGTGCGCCTGGCCAAGAAAAACGGCGTGAAGGTCAGCTTTGACCCCAACATCCGCCCCGAGCTGCTCCACGGCAAGATCATGGACTACTACAAGGAGATCATCGACGCCAGCGACGTGCTCCTCACCGGCAAGAGCGAGCTCAAGCTCCTATACGGGGACCCAGACGGGGCCGTAAAGGATCTATTAGCCCAGAAGGACCGGGTCCTGGCCGTAAAGGACGGCTCCCGGGGCACCAGCGTCTACACCCGGCAGGAAGCCTTCTCCATGGGGGTCTATCCCGCCACAGAGGTGGATCCCACCGGCGCTGGGGATTGCTTTGACGCCACCTTCCTGGCCATGCTGTGCGAGGGCGCGCCCCTGCGCAAGGCCGCCCGCTTCGCCAGCGCGGCCGGCGCCAAGGCCGTGGAAAAGCGGGGCCCCATGGAGGGCAACTCCTTCCGGGCGGAGGTGGAGGCCTTTGTGGGCGCCGTGGCGGATGTTCCCGAAAAAGATTTAGTTTGTCCCTACAAATCGTAAGCATTCGATCAAAAATAAAACCCTAAACATGCAGGAGGCACTATGGCAAAGGTATTTGGCGTCCAGTTGACCAAAGCGGAGCTGCTAGCCCGGGTGGGCAGCATAGAATCCCTGGCGAATGTCAGGCGGGTGACCCTGGAGGAGGGCCGGGGCCGGGGGATGCAGGCCTATGAGGTCGTCTGCGGCCGGCTGCGGTTTACCGTGTACATTGACAAATGTATGGATGTGGGCGAGCTGTATTTCGATGGTATGCCCATGTATTTCCTCTCACGGCCCGGCGTCATGGGGAACAACTACTGGTATGACGGCCCCAACTCCCCCCGCAGCATCATGGGCGGCATGATGTTCACCTGCGGCCTGGGCAATGTGGGCCCCCTGGAGGCCGTACCCGGGGGCAGCGTACAGCCCCAGCACGGCTTCATCCGCACCACCCCCGCCCTACAGCACGGCGCCCGGGGCTACTGGGATGGGGACGAATACTACATCGAGCTGTTTGGCGAGATGCGGGAGGCCACCCTCTTTGGCGAGAACCTGGTGCTCCGCCGCCGGATCACCGCCCGCCTGGGGGACGACGCCCTGTGCGTCCATGACCAGATCGAAAACGAAGGCCAACAGCCCGCGCCCCTGATGCTCATGTACCACTGCAATGCAGGCTATCCTCTCCTGGACGCCAACAGCCGCCTGGTGATGGACGCTGTTTCCACCGCCTGCCGGGATGAGATCACCCGCCAAGGCTTGGCTGCGGAAAGTCCCCTGGTGTTTGGCGCCCCGGAAACCGGCTATGTGGAGCAGGTGTTCTATCACACCCTGCGGGCCCAGGCGGGCCGCTGCCAGGCTACCATGGTAAACCCGGACAAGGCCCTGGCCTTTACCGTGGATTTTGACAACAAAGAGCTTCCCTACCTCATCCACTGGAAGTGCAAGGCCGCCGGGGATTATGTAACCGGCATCGAGCCCTCCAACTGCCACCCGGAAGGGGTGTCCAAGGAGCGAGAAAACGGCACCCTGCGGGTGGTGGCCCCCGGGGAAAAGCTGGAGACCGACCTGCGCTTCTCCCTGGCCGCTGGCCCGGACGCCCTGGCCTTCCTTCGCTGACCCCTTCTCCCCTTCCTTTCGCTTCTTCGCCGGAGGTCTCAGCTGGCCTCCGGCCTTTTTTATCCCCCCAGCGTTCCGCCGGGGGGGCGGCCGGGGGGGGGGGGGGGGGGCGCCCCCCCCCCCCCACACCACCCGCCCCCCCCCCACCCCCCCCCCCCCCCCCCCCCCCCCCCCCCCCCCCCCCCCCCCCCCC
>UQRU01000081.1 GCA_900543475.1 uncultured Eubacteriales bacterium | reverse complement strand
CTGGCCGCGCCGTAGGCGCAAGGGAGCTATGAAAACCTCGAAAAAGTGGCGCAAGCCACTTTTTCGACAGCCAACGGCGAGCCGCCCGAAAAACGGGCGGCTCGCCTCTATCTGCCTTACAAAATAGCATCCGCGCCTTACCGGGCAGCCATCCCGGCCCGGCACACCAGATGCCGAAACAGGGCGCAAAGGTTCTCCTCCACCTCCGGATGGAATTGGACCCCCAGCACATCCGGGCCAGCCTCTACGCCTTCGATGGTGCCGTCGGGGGTGGCGGCGCACTGGATAAGGCCGGGGGCCAAACCGTTGACCCGGTAGTGATGGAGGCTGGAGCCCCAGACCTGGTCCTGGCCCAAGAGGGTATGGAGCAGGGTGCCGGGGAAGATGGCGACGGGATGTTTGGTTTCCTCCGTGTTGTCCCGGGTGATGGGCACGGGCCAATGGCCTTCCACGGGCAGGTTAAACATGAAGCGTTCTTCCTTCATGGTTTGGAACAGGTCTGCGGCCTCGCCGGCAAACCCCCGGCGCCGGGCCTCCGCCTGTACCTGATACCAGGCGCAGATAGCCTGCATTCCCAGGCAAATGCCCAGCAGGGGCTTATGCCGGGCCATAGCATGGGAGATCACCTGCATATGGTAGGGCCAAAGCTTGCCGCCGCCGCACAGCAGAAAGCCCTGGCACACCTCCAGGGCTTGGGGGGGCAAGTTGCCGTCCACGGACACCAGGCCAATGGGCACGCCGCCGTTTTGCTGGATGCGTTTGGGGTAGTTGTTGACGAATACGTATTGATCCTTGAAGGGGTCCGGCCCTGTAAACAGGGTGGCCGTTGGCACTAGGCCGATGATGGGGCCCATACTGGGTGGCCTCCTTTTGGGGTTTTGGCCCAGTATAGCATGGAGGCGGCTCCCTGTCAAAGGCAAGGGGTCACTGTACCCCGATGGCAAACAGGCCGCCTGCGCCGCCGCTGTGGAGGAAGAGGATGTTTTCCCGGCCGTGGAAATAGCCCTGTTCGCACAGCTGAAGGAAACCGGCAAAGGTTTTGCCCGTATACACAGGGTCCAGGATCAGGCCCTCCTGGGTGGCCATGGTGCGGATGGCGGCCTCCCCCTCGGGGGAAGGGATGGCATAGCCCGCCCCGTAGCAATCGTACAGGTTCACGTCCTCCCGCTGGATGCGGATGGGGCTTTCCAGGAGCTGGGCCTGTTGGTTCACCAGGTCGGAAACGATGGTGGCGAAGTCGTCCGGGTCGATGACGATGCCGGTGACCCGGGTATCCGGGGTATAGAGCATGGAGCCCAACAGCACCCCCGCCATGGTGCCGCCGGAGCCGGCGCAGCACACGATGTCGTCAAAGTGAACGTCCAGGGCTTTGGCCTGCTCCACCGATTCCTTGACGCACAGGGCGTAGCCCAGGGAGCCCAGGGCCACGGAACCTCCCACCGGCACGCTGTAGGGCTTATGCCCGTCTTGGAGCAGTTGCTGGCAGATCCGGTCCATCTCCGCGTACACGTCCGCGTAATCGTCCGTATCCACAAACCGCACGTCCGCCCCCAGCAGGTCGTCCAGCAGCTGGTTGCCCTTTTTTTCCCAGACGCCTCGTTTTTTCAGCACCAGGATGCAGTGTAGCCCCAACCGGTTGCAGCAGGCGGCGGTGAGCATGGCATGGTTGCTCTGGGCGCCGCCGGTGGTAAGCACATAGTCGCAGCCCTCCTGCAGGGCGTGGGCCAGCAGGAACTCCAGCTTGCGCACCTTGTTGCCGCCCAGGGCTACGCCGGTCATATCGTCCCGTTTGATGTATACGTTTTTGCCGACCCGGGCGCTGATATTGGGCAGCCGGTAAAGGGGGGTGGGCAGCTGGGCCAGGGAAATACGCGGAATGGTGGAAATATCTCGCATGGTGGCGCCTCCTTTTTCCATGGATCTGGATTTTTCCTATATTATAACGGAAAAATGCTGCCGATGCAAAAGAGGCGTTCTGCAAGATCCGCCCAATAGCCTTCCGCATTGTCCCGGAGGCTGCCGCAGCACACCTTCCCCGCCCGGGCGGAGGCGTGGACGAACCGGTCGCCTCCCAGATACATGGCCATATGCCCTGGAAAATACAGCAGGTCTCCCGCCTGGCAGGCCTCCCGGGGGATCTCCCGGACCCCATAACCAGGCGCCAGACGGGAATTGCGGTAGATGGGAAGCCCCTGGAGCAGGTAGGCGGTATGGCACAGGCCGCTGCAATCCACCCCTGCCGGGGTACGGCCGCCCCACCGATAGGGGCAATCCAAATAGGCCAGGGCCCCGTCCACCAGTTTGGCCCGCAGCTGGCTTTCCTCCAGGGTTTTCGGCTGGGGCAGGGGGCCGAGATGGACCTGCTTGATATAGCCTGCCCCCGCCCCGGGCAGAGCCACCCGGGCCCAGCCCTTGGCTTCCCCCCAGGCCCGTACCCGGCTGCCCCGGGGCAGGGTCAACAGGATCTGGGCCTGATGCTTGGGGGCTGCCAGCACGTCCGCCCAGGGGGACAGCACCATCCAGGGTTCCCCCTGGGGCTCCTCCCCGATATACCGGGCTTCCAGATAGCTTTCATATCCATAACACGTCCGTACCCGCAGCCAGCCATCCTCCAGCTCTTCCAGCACCTCCACCCCCTGGCCGAACCAGATCTCGTCATCCCGTTCCGCTTCAGGGCAGGGTTTACAATACAAGGGCGCATAGGGCGCAATGATCTGTAGGGACACGCTTTCACATCCTTTTCCATAAAAACGGGGCGGGGAACGAATGGTTCCGCCGCCCTCTCTCCCCATCCTATGCAGGATGGGGCCGGTTTAGTATCCCGTCCCTTTGGGACGGATCATATGCGCTTGAGGACGATGCCCAATAGGTTCATGTATTGGCTGGCCCCCGCTTCCATGGCCGCCCGGTCCCCAATGGCATAGGGGTTGTCGCAGGCCAGCCATTCCGCCCAGGCCTGCTCGTAGCAAGCCATAGGCCAGATCCGTTCCACCTTCACCCGGTGTTCCCCGGCCAGCAGCCGGCCCCACCACTGGGCGTCGTGGATGGTATCCAGATCCTCCGGGCTCCAGGAACGCAGCATGGCGGCCGGGATATCCCCATGAATATCCCGCACCATCCCGGGTATGGCCAATAGGATATGGCCGCCGGGCTTTACAAAGGGCGCGATCTTTTCATCCATGACCCCCGGCGTCCGGCCAAAATAATGGTAGGCGTCCACGCAGACCAGGGTATCGAAATATTCTTGGGCAAAGGGCAGGGCGTTGGCGTCCCCGTGGAGGGGCACGATGGCGTCCCCCAGCCCCGCCGCCAAAAACCGCTGGTAATTTTCCGCCGCCTGGATCCAAAGGTCCAACGCAAATACCCGGGCCTTACACACCTTGGCCAGGTACATGGAGGTGATCCCCCTGCCGCAGCCCAGATCCAGCACCCGCGCCCCCGGGGATATTGGTTGCTGCGTCAAAAGTTCTTCCAGCATCCGCAGGGGGTTGGGGCCCATGCTGTTTTCCCGTAAAAATTCCTGGGTAAAGTCTCCGTTTTCTCCGTAAATTATCATTATATATACGATCCTTTCTCATCCAAAAGGGGCCCGCCCATGCCCCCCATGGCAGCCCCGGGCAACAAAAAAACGCCCTTTGGGTCTGCGGCAAGGCAGGCGGGAACAGGCCGGATGCCTCCAGCCTATGCAACCATCCGCTTTACCGAACCGACTCCAAAAAGGCGCCACCTTTCCATACTATGTTTGTACTTTTATGATAGGCGAAGCCCCCGGCCCTGTCAAGGCGGGAATATGCCTTGTGCAGCGAATCAAAATGGGGTATCCTTACTATAGAATGGGTTGGAATGTTCTAAATTGGCCCTGGAAGGCCCCTGGGAGGTGATGGTCTATGGAAGAGATCGCCAAGCGCGGCTATCTCCACGAGGATTTTCGTCTGTTCCATATCCGGGATCAGGTGGAGCTGGAGCTGCATTATCATTATCATGAATTCAATAAGATCGTGGTATTCCTCTCCGGCAAGGTCACCTATGTGGTGGAGGGCAAGTCCTATTTCCTTCAGCCCTGGGACGTTCTATTGGTGCCCCGGGGCCAGATCCATTGGCCCAGCATCGATCCCAGCGAGCCCTATGAGCGCATCATCCTTTGGATCAACAGCGATTACCTGGAGGCCCATAGCACCCCGGAGGCGGACCTGCTCCAATGCTTCCGCCTGGCGGAGGCCCGCAAGTTTGCCCTGCTCCGGCTGGAGGCCGCCGCCCGCCCCCAGATCCGGGGCCTGTTGGGCGCGGTGGAGGACGCCCTGATCAGCCGGGAATTCGGCAGCGACCTATGGGCTCGGTCCGGCTTTTTGCAATTCATGGTGGCGGTCAACCGCATCGCCCTGCGGGACGCCACCAACCTGGACCCGGACGCCTTCCGCAGCGACCCGAAAATCGAGGAGATCCTTTCCTATATCAACGAAAACCTGGATGCGGACCTTTCCCTGGACGCCATTGCAGAGCGGTTTTACATCAGCAAATCCTACCTGATGCACCGCTTCAAAGAGCAGACCGGTTGCAGCGCCCACAAATACGTGCGGCAAAAGCGCCTATTATGGGCCGCCGCCCTGATCCGGGGGGGGGTGCCGGTGGTGGAGGCGGGCAAGCGCTGCGGCTTTGGGGATTATTCCTCCTTTTTACGGGCCTTCAAGCAGGTATTTGGCGCCACCCCCAGTGAAGCGGGCCTGATGACCGGGGCCATTCCGGATCACGGGCCCACCCGCTATCTATAATTGAGAAAGGATCTGCCTATGACAAAACAGGAAGCAGCCCAGGCGAATTTTTCCAAAGGGTACAATTGCTGCCAAGCGGTGCTGGTGGCCTTTCAGGAAGAACTGGGCATGACCGAGGAACAGGCGGCCCGGCTGGGCTCCGGCATGGGGGGCGGGGTGGCCCGGCTGCGGGAGCTTTGCGGAGCGGTGAGCGCCATGGCCCTGATCGCCGGCTATGCCCGGGGCTATTCCCTGCCCGACGACCAGGCGGGGAAAGCCCGCACCTATGCCCAGGTCCGGGGCCTGATTGAAGCCTTTGGCCAGGCCCATGGCGCCATTCTGTGCCGGGAGCTGCTGGCGGATATCCCCACTGTCCCCGGCCCGGACCCGGAGCCCCGCTCCCCCCGGTATTACGCCCAGCGGCCCTGCCTGGCCCTGGTGGGGGACGCGGCCGCCAGGCTGGAGGCCTTCCTGGCGGAAACCGGCCCCAGCCAGGATTAGCGGGGCCCCTGTCCCGCGGAAAGGAGGCGCTATGGAGGATACCTTCTCCCTTCGGGTGATCGCCCGGCTCCACTGCGATTTTACCACCAAGTTTGGCATCCCCCGCCAAAGCGGCCTGGTGCCGGAGCAGCGCGCCACCATCGTGTTCGAGCCCCCCTTCCGGGACGCCAACGCCCTGCGGGGCCTTTCCGGCTATTCCCACCTGTGGCTGATCTGGGGCTTTTCCGGCATCCGGCAAACCGGCTGGTCCCCCATGGTAAAGCCCCCGCGCCTGGGGGGCAACAAACGCATGGGGGTATTCGCCACCCGCTCCCCCTTCCGGCCCAATCCCCTGGGCCTCTCCTCGGTGCGGCTCCTGGGCATGGAGCCCCGCCCCGGCCAAGGCATTGTCTTGCTGGTAGGCGGCGCCGATTTGATGGACAACACCCCCATCTATGATATCAAGCCCTATCTCTCCTTCACCGACTGCCATCCGGATGCAATGGACGGCTTTGCCGGGGAGCGGTACGGCCATGCCCTGGCCGTGGAGTTTCCCCCGCAATGGTTGGCCATGATCCCCCCGGATAAGCAGGCCCCCCTTATCGCCTCCCTGGCCCAGGACCCCCGCCCCGGCTACCAGGACGACCCTGCCATTCGCTACGGCTTCGAATATGCCGGCTTTGACGTGCGCTTCCATGTCCGGGACGGCGTCTTGATCGTCTGCCAGGTGGTGGCCTTAGAAAACCTGCCTGGCTGCTAGCCCCCAGGCCCTGCCTATGCCGGGACCTCCCCGGGGGGGCGGCGGCGTTTTGCGGCCCTTGGCCGCAAAACCAAAGCAAGGCTGGGGCCTTTGGCCCCAGCCTTGCTCAGTCTGTCGAAAAACCCCCGGGGGTTCGGGGGCCGCAGCCCCCGGAGGCTTTGATCGGATTTGGCGACATGCGCGTCAAATCCGCAAAAAGCCTTGCGTAGCAAGGGTTTCCTTGCATAGCTCCCTGGCCGCGCCGTAGGCGCAAGGGAGCTATGAAAACCTCGAAAAAGTGGCGCAAGCCACTTTTTCGACAGCCTGAAGGCTGGGGCCTTTGGCCCCAGCCTTGCTTTGTGCGCGCTGGGCGCGCCCGCCGCCCCCCCGGGAAGGTCCCGGCAGCCTGCGCCCGCTGGGCTTCCGCCGGCCTTACCCCTCCTTGGACAGCTGCCGGTAGATCTCCTGCATCCGCAGGTCCAGCGCCGCGCTTTCCTCCGCGCAGACCTTGAGCTGGGCGCGCAGGGAAGGGGGCACGGTATGCTCCGCTTTATACCGCAGCTGGTGCTCCAAGCTGGCCCAAAAGTCCATGGCAATGGTACGGATCTGGATCTCCACCGGCACGCCTACGCTGCCCGTGGAAAGGAAAACCGGAATCCGCACGGTAAGATGAAGGCTTCGATAACCATTGGGCTTGGGTTCCTGAATATAATCCCGCCGCCGCAGCACCGCCACATCCCCTTGGTTACACAACATGTTGGCCAAGTCGTAGATATCATCGATGTAGTTACAGATCACCCGGACCCCGGCAATATCAAATAATTCCTCCTGGGCGCTGGCGAGGGTTAGCGGGAGGCCTTTGCGTTGTAGCTTGCCCACGATGCTTTTTAGGGATTTCAGCCGGCTTTCCATATGGTGGATGGGATTATGGGCATAGCGGGTGCTAAATTCATCATCCAAGTTTTCCAGCTTGGTAGTGATCTCCCGGATGGCCCCGTTATAGAGCTGCCGCATGGCCTGATATTCTTGCAACTGGGCGATCCCCTGTTCCAACAGGGTGTTATTTGCATTTTCTGGGAGCAATATGGATAGGTCTATGGTTTGTTGCATACGTATCCTCCTATGAAGATAGGGTCTATGGGAATATCTCCATACTTATTGTAGCCACGCACCAGCCCCGACGCAACGGATAGAACGAGGCAAAAGGGTAAAGATTCCCCCCTGCGCCATGCCATTTCCACCCTTGACAGGGCCCTGTATCATATTCAATAATATACATAGGTATGGTTCATTTTTTGGTTTTTCACCCAAGGCTTCCCAACAAGCAATCGTGTGTTTTATAAAATTTGGGCAACCGGGTGAAAAGCCCATCATTTGGATTGGAGATGAATAGGATGGAAAAAGCAAAGGTATATTTCTCCGATTTTCGCACGATCGCCTTTGGTATGGGGCTCCCTCAAAAACTCAAAAAGCTTATAACCGCCGCCGGTATCGGCGATCTGGAAATGGAAGGGAAGTTCGTAGCCATTAAAATGCACTTTGGCGAGCTGGGCAATGTCAGCTATTTGCGGCCCAATTATGCCCGGGCGGTGGTGGATGTGGTAAAGGAACTGGGGGGGCATCCCTTCCTGACAGACTGCAACACCATGTACCCCGGCAGCCGGAAAAACGCCTTGGAGCACCTGGCCTGCGCCTGGGAAAACGGCTTTACCCCCATGACCGTGGGCTGTCCCCTGCTGATCGCGGACGGCCTGAAGGGCACCGATGACGTTTCCGTGCCGGTACCCGGCGGGGAATATGTAAAAGAAGCCAAAATCGGCCGAGCTGTGATGGATGCGGACGTGTTCATCAGCCTATCCCACTTCAAGGGCCACGAAATGACCGGCTTTGGCGGCGCCATCAAAAACATCGGCATGGGCTGCGGCTCCCGGGCGGGCAAAAAGGACCAGCATAGCAGCGGTAAGCCCCAGATCGATCCCGCCCTTTGCCGGGGCTGCAAACGTTGCCAGCGGGAATGCGCCAACCAGGGCCTGGTATTCAATGAGGCCACCCGGAAAATGTCCGTAGATCCCAGCCACTGTGTAGGCTGCGGCCGGTGCCTGGGAGCCTGCAATTTCGACGCCATTGCCTTTGAAAACGACAACGCCAGCGCGGATCTGAATTGCCGCATGGCAGAGTATGCTAAGGCCGTGGTGGCGGGGCGGCCCAACTTCCACATCTCCCTGGTGGTGGATGTGTCCCCCAACTGCGACTGCCACTGCGAAAACGATGCGCCTATCCTGCCCAACATTGGCATGTTTGCCTCCTTTGACCCCTTGGCCTTGGATCAGGCCTGCGTAGACGCCTGCCTGGCCGCCACCCCCATGGCCAACAGCCAGCTGACGGATAATATGGCCAAACCGGATTTCGTGGACCATCACGACCACTTTGTCAACTCCACCCCAGAATCCGAGTGGAAAACCTGCCTCGCCCACGGCGAAAAGATCGGCCTGGGCAGCCGCAACTATGAGCTGATCGTGGTAAAATAGCCTTTCCGTCTGCCCCGCTTCCTCCCGGGCTTGGGGGAAGGCCCGGCCAACGGAGGGGGCGGCGGCTGGGCGGAGCCGAGCGCCGCCAGTGGCGGAAGAAGCGAGGCGGAAGCCCAGTGCGCAAGGGAGTTGACGGAAGCCGCTTTCGCGGCGACGCATAGCGACCTTTGCGAACTGTGGAAGCGTCCTGAAAGAGCGGGACCCGGGGCCAAAGGCCCCGGGTCCCGCTCTTCAGGCTGTCGAAAAAATGGCGTTGCGTTATCTACGCCGCTGCCTTGGGAGGTTTCCTCTTGATGCTTGTGGGAACACAGATTCTGTCCCTGAAGAACGGAACCGTGGATACAACATTTAAGGAGTATCGGAATGTTCCGTGTATTCTGTATTCTACCGGAATATTTCTGTTTTTTAAGAATATAAAAAATGAGAAAGCGTTGGGCTGCCTTGCAAAACTGACCGCACCATTTTCATCGTTGACTTTTGGTATATATCTGGTACACTTCTATTTAGTACAGATGGTGGCAATCTATCAGATATTTCCAATCACCAGCATCAAGTACCGGATCTTTGGAACGATTGCAATCTTCCTGATCTCCGCTGTGGAAGTCAGATTCCTGCAGATGATTCCGGTCATCAGGAAAGCGATTCCATCCTGATCAGGTGTGAGATCATATGAAATGGGATATTGGAATGCAAAGGTACACGGAATTGTGAAAGAAAAAGTCTGCGTGTACATGTAAGTAAATGGAGGAACAAAACATGAAATTAAAAAAACTCAGTGTCGGACTTATGACAGCTGTTCTGACAGCAGGATTACTGGCTTCTCCGGCCATGGCATCAGAAGTGACAGATGCAGCTTCGGTACAGAACGGAACCGTAACGGTCCAGGCTGCCGCAACAGAAAAAGGCACTGCCGGAACCGGAACATCAGATGATATTCAGGGAGAAATCAAAGACACCGGAAAAGATGATGCAGAGAACGGAACCAATCAGAGCGAGGGAAAAGAAGATACCGGCAAGGATGACGGCAAAGGAGATACCGGAAAAGATGACGGTAAAGGAGATATTGGAAAAGAAGATAACGGCAAGGATGACGGTAAAGGAGATACCGGCAAAGACGATACGGGCAAAGATGACGGCAAAGAGGATGAAGCTTTTACCGGTTTGAAAGAGATTGATGGTATCTGGTGGTATCTCACCGAAGGTGATGTAGATGAATCTTATACCGGTCTGGCAGAGAACGCATACGGCTGGTGGTATGTAGAAAACGGACGGGTAAACT
>UQRU01000080.1 GCA_900543475.1 uncultured Eubacteriales bacterium | reverse complement strand
CGTTTGGCGGCCAGGCCGCCCCAGGCGGCCTGGCCTGCCAAACAAAAGAGCGCACCCGGGGCCCTAGGCCCCGGGTGCGCTCTTTCAGGGCGCTTCGCGCCCCGCCGCCGCCCCCCCGGGCGCTGGGATTTTGCACCGCCGCCCCGGCGGGGAAGGCAGGGAGGGAAGCCAGGGCGTTCTGCAGGCCTTGGAATGGCGGATGTAGGGCCAGGGCTTAGCGGATTGTTACAGTTTTGCCAAGCTGTTTTCTTATGGCAAAAGGAGCAGCACCCTGATTTTCTCGGGAACAAGGCGCAAATCTATAAGCTGTGATTATGTCGTGCAGAAAAATCTTAGCGGTATTTTAACAAAAGAAGCCGCTAGTTTAACATCTTCTTGGCGGTTGCGGTGTATATAATGTAATCATTATAATGAGGGAGGATCGGGAATTCCAGAAAGGGGACAAGCTATGAACAACACGCCATTTATCCTCCTGATTGAAGACGATAAAGCCATCGTCAATTTTATGAACACCGTCCTTTGCGCCAACCAGTACCGGGTACTTCACGCCCAAACCGGGCGGGAGGCCTTGGCGCTGATCTCTTCCCACTGCCCGGATGTGATCTTGCTGGATCTAGGCTTGCCGGATATGGACGGGCTGGAGATCATCCGCAGCGTCCGCCAGTGGACCAAGACGCCTATTATCGTGGTATCCGCCCGCAGCCGGGAGCAGGAAAAGGTGGACGCCCTGGATGCTGGCGCGGACGATTATGTGACCAAGCCCTTTGGTACGGCGGAACTATTGGCCCGCATCCGTACCGCCCTGCGCCGGGCGGAAGGCGCCGGGGGCCGGGGCGCGGCCAGCGGCAAGCTGGAAAACGGCGGCCTTTGCATCAATTACGATACCCGGCGGGTGCTGGTGGACGGCAACGAGGTGCACCTGACCCACATCGAATACAAGATCGTCACCCTGATCGCCCAATATTTGGGGAAGGTGCTTACCTATGATTATATCATCCGCAACGTATGGGGCAGCCGCCCCACGGTGGATAACCAGATCCTGCGGGTAAACATGGCCAACATCCGGCGCAAGCTGGAGAAAAATCCCGCCGAGCCCCGCTACATCATCACCGAGACCGGCATCGGCTACCGGATGGTGGATTATACGGAAGACTGATCTTTGCCGTTCTGGAAGCCCGGCGCTTGCCGCCCTTCCGGCGGGCAACTGAAATAACGAGGATTGGAGAATCGAGCACATGTCCAACATTTCACCCTGGTTCGTGATGACCATCGGTATGGCCACGGTATTCATCGGGCTCATCGCCTTGATCCTGCTTACAGGATTGATGAGCAAGCTGTGCTGCCTTGGCAAGGGAAAGGGGGCGTAATCCATGACAGGGGAAGCCATTCAAAATTTCATTCAAAGCACGGGCTTTTATTTGCTGCTGGAGCAATGGCCCTGCATCATTATGATGCTCATTGCCTGTCTGCTGCTCTACTTGGCTATTGTTAAAGGGTTTGAACCCTTGCTGCTGATCCCCATCGGCTTCGGCATGCTTTTGACCAACCTGCCCGGCGCGGAAATGTTCCATACGGACTACTTCCTTAAGGTGGTGGACGGCCAGACCGTTATCGATTGGGCGGCCCTGGGCCATGGCGCCGGATTGATCGATTACCTGTACCTGGGCGTGAAGCTGGGCATCTATCCCTCCTTGATCTTCATGGGCGTGGGCGCGATGACGGACTTCGGCCCCTTGATCGCCAACCCCAAAAGCCTCCTCATGGGCGCCGCCGCCCAACTGGGTATTTTCATCACCTTTATCGGCGCTATCTATCTGGGCCAGTGGTTCCCGGACTATATCAATTTCGGCGTAAACGAAGCCTCTTCTATCGGCATCATCGGCGGCGCGGACGGGCCTACAGCCATCTATGTGACCCTGCGCTTGGCGCCCCACCTGTTGGGACCCATCGCCGTGGCCGCCTATAGCTACATGGCCCTGGTGCCTGTGATCCAGCCCCCCATCATGCGGGCCCTCACCACCAAAGAGGAACGCCGCATCGTCATGAAGCAGCTGCGCCCCGTCTCCCAGGCGGAAAAGATCGTGTTCCCCATCGTGGTGACCATTTTCGTCTCCCTGCTCCTGCCCTCTGCGGCCCCCTTGATCGGCCTGCTGATGCTGGGCAACCTGTTCCGGGAGTGCGGCGTGGTGGACCGCCTCAGCAAAACCGCCCAGAACGAGCTGATCAACATCGTTACCATCTTCTTGGGCATCAGCGTGGGCGCTACCGCTACTGCGGAAGCCTTCCTCAATATTGAGACCCTGTCCATCCTGCTCTTGGGCGTCATCGCCTTTAGCGGCGGTACCGCCGGCGGCGTTTTGCTGGCCAAGCTGATGAACCTGTTCTCCAAGGATAAGATCAATCCCCTCATCGGCTCCGCCGGCGTTTCCGCCGTGCCCATGGCCGCCCGGGTATCCCAGGTGGTGGGCCAGAAGGAAAAACCCGGCAACTTCCTTTTGATGCACGCCATGGGCCCCAATGTGGCCGGCGTCATCGGCTCCGCCATTGCGGCGGGGGTGTTCCTGGCCCTGTTCTATACCCCGTAATAGGGAATGTGTGCAAAAAAAGCGGCTTTATGCCGCTTTTTTGCGTTGACGGGGTCTACCTGACCTCAGACGAAAATTCTTTTTCCCTACCTGTACGGCATCTGCTATAATGGAGGGAGGCAATTTATCCTTTGGAGGTATGTTATGGGCCGGATGCTCTTGCTGGATCAGATTATCAACCCCGCCAACAACCAGGTAGAGGGGTTCTGCATCGTGCGAAGCGTGGTACAGAAAAGCAACGTAAAAGGCAGCGATTATCTGGACTTTGTCCTGTGCGACGCGGGGGGCGAAGTGAACGCCAAGCTGTGGGACTACAACGTGGAGCAGCACGGCCATTACGAACCGGATACCATCATCAAGGTGCGAGGGACCATCACCCTGTGGAAGGAAGCAGAACAGCTCAAGATCGACCGGATCCGCAACCTGAAGGACGGGGAAGCCGTGGATATGGCCCGGCTGATCCCCTGCGCGCCCTTGCCGCCCCAGGAGATGTACGACGCCCTGTACGCCTGCGCGGAAGCCTTTGAAAACAATGACCTACGGATGCTGACCCAGTACATCCTTCGGGAAAACAAGGAGGACTTACTTCGCTGGCCCGCCGCCCTCAAGCTCCACCATGCCATGCGGGGCGGGCTTTTATACCATACCCTGTTTATGCTGCGGGCGGCCAAGGCCCTATGCGGCCTATATAAGGACATCTATCCAGATTTGGATGTGGATCTGGTTTGCGCCGGGGTGATCCTCCACGATGTGGCTAAGATCCCCGAGCTTACCGTGGGTAAGCTGGGGCTGGCCTCCGGCTATTCCACCGCCGGCCAGCTGCTGGGCCACATCAACATCGGCGTGGCGCGGGTGGAACGGGCTGCTGCGGAGTTGATGATCGAGGATTCAGTTAAGGTGTTGGTACAGCACATCCTCCTTTCCCACCACGGGCAGCCGGAATTCGGCAGCCCTAAAGCCCCCATGTTCCCAGAGGCGGAGATCGTTTCCACGGTGGACGTGTTGGATTCCCGCTTGTTTGAAATGTATGAGGCCATCGCCGGGGTCCAGCCCGGTGAGTTTTCCGAGCGGCAGTGGGCTTTGGATAACCGGCAGATCTATAAGCATCCCTAAGGGGATGGTGCGCGCCTTTCCAGCGGCCAGCGGGCCCGGCGGGGGGGCGGCGGCGGGGCGCGAAGCGCCCCGAAAGGCGTATGGCCGGGGCTTTTGCCCCGGCCATACGCCTTTTTGTTTGGCGGCCCGGGGGGCAAAGGCCCCCGGGCCTGCCAAACGCCGCCGCCCCCCCCGGGAGGCTGGGGGATGCAGGGCCGCAGGCCATAGGGATCGCCCCGGGCAAATGGCCGCTTTCCCTTGCCCGGTCCCTGGTTCCGTTGTATAATAATCTTGTATTCATTTATTTTGCGTTTCCCTGAAGAACCGGGGCTAAATAAGGGATTTTTTCCTAGCCGCGGCTTTTCCAGGGACGGCTGCTGCCGGATTGGAGCTACATCTTGAAAGGATTTTCCCTGAAGCGGGCTTTGTTTTCCGCTCTCATGGGCTTGCCAGCCCTGCTTTTAACCTTTGTTTCCCCCCTGCTGATGATCCTGCCGGGCTTTTATGCCTTTGTGGCGGTGGCGTGGGGGCCTGTTTGCGTGGGGATCTCGGTTTTTGTTTCCAGCCTGTGCGTGTTGGTGGCTGCCGGGCTGGATCTGGGCTCCTGGCTGCTGCTGCTTTGCACCTTTGTGCCGGCAACCATCCTGCTTGCCGGCCACCTGATCCAGCGCAAGCCCTGGCGCAATGCCGCGGCCTGGACGGCGGCCTCCATGGGGGTAGGGCTGTATTTTCTCCTGTGCCTCCCCTCCCTGCTGGCCGGGGAAGGGCCCTTTGGGGAATTTGAAGCGGCCATCGCCCTGATCGCCCGGCAGCTGGTGGAAATGGCGGAACAAATGGGCATTACAGGTTCGGCCTTATCCCAACTAAAGGATTATGCGGCCTATTTGCAGCTGGCTGCGCCGGAGCTTTTGACGGTCACCATGCTGGGGCTGGCCATGGCCTTTGGGTTCTTATGCGTGATTTTGGCCCGGGGCCTGTTATTGGCTGCGGGCTGCGGGAACGGATTGCGGCCAATGGCCCGGTTTTGCAATTGGCAGCTGGGCAGGAGCTTTTCCTTTGGAATGCTGATCCTGGTGATGGGCGCCCTGGTGGTGCTGATGCTGGATCTGAACAACAGCGTGGCCATGGCTTCCGCCATCGAGCTGCTGGTGGGCGCGCCCTTGGCCTTGGTGGGGCTGAGTTTTATCGCCTATTTGCGGGCGCTGCGCAAGCGTGGGCCCGGATATCTGGTGGTGATGTATGGGCTGGTGGTATTGATGCTGCCGCTAAGCCTGTATGTGTTGGTGATTTTAGGGCTGTTGGACCGGCTGTTCCAGTTCCGGGCCCGCAACCCGTTGCCATAACCCCCATTGCGGGGATAAAGAAAGGGAAGGATCTCCATGAACCGTTCTCCCCAAGGCTCTCTCATCCCCCTGGCGTTGCTATGCCTGGTGGCAGGCGGGCTGTTGGCCTACTTTACCCAGCCGGCCTGGATGGGGCTGGCCATCGGTCTGCTGGCGTTGATCTTCCTCTTTGTGGGGCTGGGACGGTTTTCCGCCTATCGCCGGGCGGTGGAAACGGCCTTGGACGATATCTTCCGCCAGAACGATACCGCCGCCGGCAACGTGATCAACAACATCGACATTCCGGCCCTGTTGTTCGATTCGGAGGGGAAGATCGTTTGGGCCAACCATGCCTTTCGGGAACTATACAAGGGGACGGATCTATGTAGTCTGATCCCCGGGCTGGACCCGCGCTATCCCAATAAGGCCCAATCCTTGGATTATAACGGCCGCAGCTTCCAGCTGATGAACATGACTGTCCAGCGATCCGGCCGGGGCATCCGGCATTTGACCTTTCAATATTGGGTGGATCGGACGGAGGCCCTCCATTATTCCCGGCTGTATGAAGAGCAGATGCCCACTGTGGCCATCATCCAGATCGACAACTATGACGACCTGAACGCGGATAAGCAATTCCACCGGAACACGGTGCTTACCGAGGTGGAGCGGAAGATCAGCGATTTTGTCAGCTCCATCGACGGGGTGTATCGAAGCTACGACGTATCCAAATTTTTCGTGGTGTTTGAGGCGGCCAGGCTGGCGGAGCTGGAACGGCAGCGCTTCCCCTTGCTGGATGCGGTGCGGGAGATCGATACCGGCACCAGCCAATCCATCACCCTGTCCATATCCGTGGGGGTGGCCAACCGGATCGCCGCCTCGGAAGAATCCGCCCGCAACGGGATGCAACTGGCCCTGGGCCGGGGAGGCGACCAGGCGGTGGTGAAGCGGGGCACCAGCTATGCCTTTTATGGGGGCAAGCGGCAGGTGACCACCCGGAATTCCCGGGTCAAGGCCCGGCTATTCGCCAAGGCCCTGCGCCAGCTGATGGAAACCACGGATCAGGTGTTTATCATCGGCCACCGGAACCCGGATATGGATTGTATGGGGGCGGCCCTGGGCCTGATGCGCTGCGCCATGCTGGTGGGTTGCACCCCCTGCTTTGTGCTGGATGAGATGAACCCCACCATTGAAGGGGCCATTGATACCATGCATCATAATTCCCTGTACCGGGATATGATCAAAACCCCGGAGCAGGTGTTGGCCACCATGCGGCCCGGAGCGCTGGCCATCGTGGTGGATACCCAGCGGGCCAGTTCCGTGCTGGCGCCGGGGGTCTATGAGCGGGCGAGAAAGCGGGTCATCATCGACCACCACCGCCGGCCGGTGGACGCCCTGGAAAACGCCACGTTAAACTATTTGGAAGCCGGGTCTTCCTCCACCTGCGAAATGGTCACCGAGGTGCTGCAATATTTCGACGACAACCTGCGGCCCACCACCTTTGAATGCGGGGCCCTGCTGGCGGGCATCACGATGGATACCAAGCATTTCGCCTTCAACACTGGCGCCCGCACCTTTGAGGCGGCCAGCTACCTAAGGCGCAACGGCGCGGACAATACCACGGTGAAGATGATGTTCCAGGACGATATGCAAACCTACCGGAGCCGGGCCAAGGTGGTGGAAAGCGCCATCCTGATGGAGCAGGGCATCGCCATATCCGCCTGCCCGCCGGATAGCGGCTACTCCCCCCTGATCGCCGCCCAGGCGGCGGATGAGCTGATCTCCATCAAGGGGATCCAGGCGTCCTTTGTGCTGGCGGAACGGGAAGGGGCCATCAGCATCTCGGGCCGGAGCCTGGGGGAGATCAACGTGCAGTTGATCCTGGAAAAGCTGGGGGGCGGCGGGCATTTGGCTGTGGCCGGGGCCCAGCTGAAGGGAGCCACCATGGATGCGGCGGTAAACCGGCTCACCCAGGCGGTCCACGAATATTTGCAGGAATCCGGCATGGGCCAGGCCTAAGGGCTTGGCGGCTGGTTCTTCCCTTTTCGATCCACAAAAAATCCCTGCTGGGAGCTTGCGTTCCCCACGCAGAAAGCAAGGAGGCATTTTTATGAAGGTATTACTTACCAGCGATGTAAAAGGCAAAGGTAAAAGCGGCGACATCGTCAACGTAAACGACGGCTATGCCCGCAACTACCTGATCCCCCAGGGCTTGGCCGTGGCAGCGGACGCCAATAACATCAATGCGGCCACCGTGCGCAAGGGCGCGGAAGCCCACCGCAAGGAGCAGCAGCGGAAGAACGCCAAAGCCTTGGCCGACGAGATGAGCGGCCTGACGGTAAAGGTTTACGCCAAGGCGGGAGAAGGCCGTCTGTTTGGTTCCGTAGGCGCCGCGGAGATCGCCGCCGCCCTCAAGGAGCAGTACGACCTGACGGTGGACAAGAAAAAGATCCGCCTGGACGAGCCCATCAAGAACCTGGGCGTCACGGAAGTGACCGCCCATATGTACGAGCAGACGGACGCCCGCTTCAAGGTGGAAGTCCTGCCCCTAGGTTAAGCACGGGGCCATGGAACAGACCCGGCCCTTTATACCGCCCCATTCCATGGAGGCGGAAAAGTCCGTCCTGGGCAGCATGCTCATCTCCCGGTCCGCTGTAGAGCAGGCGGTGGAGGCGCTGACCGCCCAGGATTTTTACCTGCCCAAGCATCAGGATATCTTCGCCGCCATGGCGGCCATCTATGTAGGGGGCGGCGCGGTGGATTCCGTGACCCTGTTGGCCGCCCTGCAACAAGCCGGCACCTTGGAAGCCCTGGGGGGCGCTCCCTATATTACGGAGCTGTCCCTGTTCGTGCCCAGCGCAGCCAATGTTTCCCACTATATCCACATCGTATCCGAGCGCAGCGTGTTGCGCCAGCTTATGGAAGCCGGCGCCACCATCGCCCGGGAGGCGGCGGCAGGGGAAAAACCCTTGGAGACCCTCCTCAACGATGCGGAACGGGCGGTGTTCAACATCTCCATGAAGAAGAGCCAGGACACCATGGTCCATATCCGGGAAACCGTGATCGCCTGCTACGATAAGCTGGGAGAGCGGATGCAGCATCCCGGCCAGCTTACCGGCGTGCCCACGGGCTTCGCCCAGCTGGATAGCCTGACCAGCGGCTTACAGGCCGGGGACCTGATCATCCTGGCGGCCCGGCCCAGCATGGGCAAAACCGCCTTTTCCCTGAACATCGCCCAAAACGCCGCCACCCGGGGCAAAAAAACCGTATGCATTTTTTCCCTGGAAATGCCCCGGGAACAGCTGGTGCAGCGGATGCTCTGCTCGGAAAGCGGGGTAAACATGCAGGCGGTGCGCACCGGCGATATCACCGATGAACAGCTTTTGCGCTTCGCCCAGTCCCTGGAGCCCATCGCCGGAGCCAATATTTACATCGACGACACCCCGGGCTGTTCCGTGGCGGAGGTGCGCAGCAAGAGCCGCCGGCTTAAATCCAAGGCGGGCCTGGACCTGATCATCATCGACTACCTGCAACAGATGGATATGGGCAGCGGCCGGGAAAGTCAAACCCTCCGGGTGGCGGAAACCACCCGGGCCTTAAAGATCCTGGCCCGTGAATTGAACGTGCCTATCATCCTTTTGTCCCAGCTTTCCCGTGCGCCGGAACAGCGGGCGGATCATCGCCCTGTGATGAGCGATCTTAGGGACAGCGGCGGCATCGAGCAGGATGCGGACGTGATCATGCTGCTGTACCGGGAATCCTTCTACGACGAAACCGCCGACGGTACCACGGAGGTCATCGTGGCCAAGCACCGCAACGGCCCCACCGGGGTCATCCGCCTGGCCTGGCTCAGCGAGTTCACCCGGTTTACCGACCTGTCCGACCGGCAGGAATCCTAATCCCTACAAGGAGTTTTTTCAGTTTTATGCATATGCCCTCTACCCTGGATACCATCCTGTTCGATCTGGACGGTACCCTGATCCCCATGGACCAAGACGTGTTTTTGCATGCCTATTTTTCCCGCATCCAACAGCGGGCCGTCCAGCTGGGCCTGGACCCCGCCGCCTTTATGGGCGCCCTCGCCAAGGGCACCAAGGCCATGCTGGAAAACGACGGCGCCATCACCCTTCAACAGCGGTTTTGGGACGCCTTTGCCCAGGATATGGGCGTTACAGCCCGTCAGCTGGAAGACCCCTTAACCGACTTCTACGCCACGGACTTCAACCAGATCCGATCCCTTATGGACCCGGCCCCGGACGCCCCCGGCCTAATGGCCTGCCTCCGGGACAAGGGCTATACCCTGGTCCTGGCCACCAACCCCCTCTTCCCCCTGGTAGCCATCCAATCCCGGCTGGGCTGGGTGGGCCTCGGCCCCCAGGACTTCGCCCTGGTCACCACCTATGAAAACAGCCGCTTTTGCAAGCCCAACCCGGCCTATTACCAGGATATCCTCCGTCAAGCCGGCAAGACCCCCCAGCAATGCATGATGGTGGGCAACAACCCTCTGGAGGATATGGCCGCAGGCCAGCTGGGCCTCGCCCTGTTCCTGGTCACCGGCCACCTGGAAAACCCTAAAAACCTGGACATCTCCCCCTATCCCCAGGGGGACTTCCCCGCCCTCCTCCGCCTGGCCCAGTCCCTGCCTGCGCTGGGGTGACGGGCGGGAGCTTTCGGGGCTTTCTCCGGGGCGATGTCCCTGGACGTGTGGGGGGTTCTGCCCCTGGCCCCCGTTGGGGGCTCCGCCCCCGGACCCTGCCAGGGGCTCCGCCCCTGGACCCCGTTGGGGGCTCCGCCCCCAAACAGTTCGCAAAGGTCGTTGTGCGTCGCCGCTAAAGCGGCTTCCTTCAACTCCCTTGCTCACTGGGCTTCCGCCTCGC
>UQRU01000079.1 GCA_900543475.1 uncultured Eubacteriales bacterium | reverse complement strand
CTTTACCGGGGCCGAGCGGATGGAGTCCGCGGCGACGAGGGTAAAGCCGCTGCCCATGCCCTACGGGCAGCGGCGGCTCCATCCGCCCCGCCGCGGGCTGCTATCCTCGGACAACTGCGTCTTCTTGTGCGCGAATATCGCCGTCCGCGTAGGACCGCCGTCCGCGCAGGACCGCTGTCCGCGCAGGACCGCTGTCCGCGCAGGACCGCGCAGTACTCAGATGCCGAGGGCTTGGGCTTGGGTGCGCATACCCTGGATGGTAAGGGCCATCACGTCGCTCAGGTCCATGCCCAGCATATCGCAGCCCTGCTGGATGACCGCCCGGTCGCACTTGGCGGCAAAGCCCTTATCCTTAAATTTTTTCTTGAGGCTTTTGACCTCCATATCGGAGATACCGGTAGGCCGCATCAAGGCGGCGGCCATCACGATGCCGGTGAGCTCGTCCACGGTAAACAGGCTTTTCATCAGGGGGGTAGTGGGTTCCACCTCCTGGGTGCAAAGGCCATAGCCATGGGAGATCAAGGCCTGGATGTCGGCTTCTTCCACGTCCTCGCCGCTGAGCAGCTCCCGGATATGCTTGCAATGCTCCTGGGGATATTTTTCAAAGTCCACGTCGTGCAAATACCCGATGGCCTGCCAATGCTCCACATCTTCCCCGAAATGCTGGGCCATGGCGCCCATGGCCGCGCTCACAGCCAGGGCATGGTTGAACAGATGGGGTTCGGTCACATGCTTTTTTAGCAGGGCCTGGGCTTTTTCCAAGGTCAATTTTGCCATATTTACCGTCTCCTTTCCAGGTATACAGCCTATTTTTGCATTATAGCATAGTTTTCCATGGCCCGCAAACCCGTTGCCAGGCAGTAAAAAAGCGGGGGCATTTGCCCCCGCTTCAGGCTGTCGAAAAAGTGGCTTGCGCCACTTTTTCGAGGTGTTCATAGCTCCCTTGCGCCTACGGCGCGGCCAGGGAGCTATGCAAGGAAACCCTTGCTACGCAAGGCTTTTTGCGGATTTGACGCGCATGTCGCCAAATCCGATCAAAGCCTCCGGGGGCTGCGGCCCCCGAACCCCCGGGGGTTTCTCGACAAGCTGAAGCGGGGGCATTGCCCCCGCTTGCCGTTGGTCCGTTGGTTTGGGTTTAGCCTACCGCCTTAAGCACGAAGTACAGGTTCTGATAGCCGCCGCCGGAGGAGCCTGCGCCGTTGGCGCTGGCCCGGGCGCCGCTGTTGCCGTGGTCGCCGCAGGTGTACATGACCATGATCTTGTCGCTGCTGCTGGCGGAGGATAGGGCCCTGCCCTTATAGGTGGAGGTGGCGTAGGACATCACCTGGTTGAGCCAGGTCTGCTTGGCGGAGCCGGTCAGGTTCCAGCCGCCCAGCAGGATGTAGCTCTGGGCTGCCTTCCGGCTGGATTCGCTCTTCATGGTATCCTGGTTCAGCTCGAAGAAGCCTACCACCTGCCAGGTGCTCTTGCCGCCATAGGTGATCTTGAAGGTGGAGCTGGCGCCGATGTTGGAGCAGCTGGCCCGGCAGTTGCTCTCCTCGCAGGTGCTCACGCCCAGGAAGTAGTTCTGCACGTGGTGCAGGTCGTGGAGGCCGGTTTGGCTGGACTGCATGTTGTGGCCGGAAATGACCGCAGTCTCCGCGTTCTGGGGCACCAGGGAGAAGAAGTAGTTCTTGGAACCGGAGTAGGTGTTGTAGTAGTAATCGGTCTGCTTGGAGTTCAAGCCGTTGCAGTAGATGCTGTTGTCATACAGCTTGCCGTAGGCGGAGCCGATCTTGGTGCCGGGGATCTGGACGATGGTGCCCCAACGGTCGGCGCTGGTGCCGGTCACCGTGGCATAAGTGAAGCCGCTGGTGGAAGCGGAAGCCGGGCTGAAGTCCTGCTTGCGCACATAGCCTTGGTAGCTGCTATACTGGGCGTAATACCAGTTGCCGGTCTCGCCCAGGATGGAGAACGCCTTGCCCTTGACGCCGGTGAGCTTCTTCACCACGTTGGAACTGGAGGTGGAGGAGGAAGGCGTTTTACGCATATAGATGGTGCTGTCCTTGGACACCATGGTCTGGGCGGTATCGTACTTATTGTAGGAGCCGGACGCGCCCGTGCTGTCGCTGCTGACGCTGCCGGAGGTGGATACGTAATCCCCATGCACATAGCCGGTGGTGGTGCCATAGGTCACCTTATACCAGGTATCCCCATCGGAGCCCGTGGTGGAGCTCAGGATGGAAATGGTAGCGCCCTTGGGCAGGGTGCCTAGCTTGGAAGAAGAAGAGCTGGCGCTGGAACGGAAGTTCACGCCGCTGGTGCAGTTGGTGATCACGCCCGGGGTGCCGGTGGTGCTGGTGGTGCCGCCGGTGGTGCCGCTGGTGGTGCCGGAACCGCTGCTGACCGTGCCGGTCACGCTCACATACTGGCCGCTCACATAGCCGGTGGTGTTGTTATAGGTGACCTTATACCAGGTCTTGCCGTCGGAGCCGGTGGTGGAGCTGAGCACCATCACAGGCGCGCCCTTAGGCAGGGTGCCCAGCAGGGTGTTGCCGGTGCCTGCGCCGGTACGGAAATTCACGCTGCTGACGCAGTTGGTGATCACACCGGCGGTGCCGGTGGCAGTGCTGGTGCCGGTGGTGCCGGAGGGACCGGTCACCGAGCCCACGCCCACGATGGAGCTGCTGGAACCGGAGCTGCTGGTGGTAAAGGATGTTTCGGGAATATAGACAGCGTAGGGGGTTGAGGTGCTGCTATCCCGCACCATGATCTTGGCATAACCGCCGCTGGTGCTCAACACGTTCACCTTGGTGCCCGCAGGCAACTGCTTGGTGGACTTGGTCAGGGTAAGCGTCCCCGACGCGCTGCTGCTGGGCAGATAGATATTGGTGGTGGTGATCAGGGTCACCGTACTGCCCGGGGATACTGCGGCGCTGGCTACGGACAGGCAGCTGAGTACAAACAGCGTCGCCATGGCCAGGGCCAGTATACGAAGTTTCTTTTTCATGGTCTTGTCCTTTCCTTTTAAAGAAATTGGTTTGGGTTTCCTTATGTATTATTCTTTACCGTTTCCGGTAAGATTATCCGGTTCGTCTTCCTCGTCGTCAAAGACGAAGGCTGCCCGTAAAGGGTCCTTTGCAGGCATGGGCTGGCCCTTGGCCTTGGCCGCTTCCGCGGTAGGCCGGCCCGCCTTGGCCGCTTCCCGGTCCGTGGACTTGGAGGAGTATACCATCATAGGGATGATGGAAGCAAGGCCGATCGCCCAGCTGATCCAGCCCAGGGTCGTCCCAGGCACCAGGACCCCAAAATATTCCAGCGCGCTGGTCACCGTCAATATGGTACCCGAAATGGCCGATAGGATCCGCAGCTTCTTTACATATTCTGCCCGGGGTACCTTGATGTAGTCGTTTTCGAAGATCTTTCCCTTGCCCATGGCCGCGCAATACAATAGGTATACGCCGATGATGAGCTGCAATAAGGAGAACATATTGTCCAAGTCTGTTTCCCTCGTTTCTTGAATTTATTTTACCAATGGGTGGTTCCCCTTGCAAGGCTTGGGACTGGCGAAACCCCATTGTTCAAACTTTGTTTACACAGGGTGCTACGCGCACGGCGGTGCTACGCCCACGGCGAGCGTCGCGCACAAACGGGCGGGGTTGTCCTTCGGCCTCAGCCCGCGGCGGCGCGGTTGTGCCGCCCGGGCCCGGGGGGCGTGGGCCCGGGCTTTTCCGGCTTTGGACGGCGATATACCAAAGGCCGGCTTCCGATCCCGTGGGGCGGGAAGGGGGCGGCGGATCATGCCAAGGCCGGGCAAAAGCGCCAGCGTCCCGCGGGGGGGCGGCGGGCGGGCGGAGCCCGCCCGGCGGGGGCCTTTGGCCCCGGCCATGTTCGGCCCTTTGGGCCGAACGCCGCCCCCCCCGCCGGGGACGCTGGCTTACAGGGCTTTGAGCTTAGCGCCCTCCTTGGTATCCTCTACCCCGTAGCCTAGGGCTTTGAGCTGCTCCCGGATGGCGTCCGCCCGGGCCCAATCCTTGGCCTTGCGGGCTTGGGTGCGTTCCTCCAGCAGATCCAGGGCTTCCTGGGGGAAGGCCTGGGCCTTTTCGTGCTGCAGGATGCCCAGGATGGAGGCGATGTCGTCAAAGAGCTGGGCGGCCTTATCCAGGGCTTCCTGACCATGGGGCTGGGATACGAAGGTATTGAGGGCCCGCACAAAGTCGAATAGGGCGCCCAGGGCGTCGGCGGTGTTCAGGTCGTCGTCCATGGCGGCGTAGAAGGCGGCCCGGTGCTGATCCAGGGCCTCCAGGAAGGCTGCGTCCTCCTGGGTGGCGGGGCCCACGGGGGCTTCCCGGAGCCGTTCCCGGGCGGTACGCAAACGGGTCAGGGCGGTTTCGCTCTGTTCCACCAGCTCCCTGGAGAAGTTTACCGGGTTCCGGTACTGGGTGCCCAGCAGGAACAGCCGCACAGCCTCCAGGTCGAATTCCTTGGAGATGTCCCGCACCAGCCGGAAATTCCCCAGGGATTTGCTCATCTTCTGGTTATCCACATTGATGTAGCCGTTGTGCATCCAATAGCGGGCAAAGGGCTTGCCGGTGGCGGCTTCGCTCTGGGCGATCTCGTTTTCGTGGTGGGGGAAGATCAGGTCCTGGCCCCCGGCGTGGATATCGAAGGTGGGGCCCAGGAGCTCCATGCTCATGGCGCTGCACTCGATGTGCCAGCCGGGCCGGCCCATGCCCCAGGGGGTGGGCCAGGCGGGTTCTCCGGGCTTGGCGCCCTTCCACAAGGCGAAGTCCAGGGGGTCCCGCTTTTGCTCCGTGGGATCGATGCGGGCGCCGCTTTCCAAATCGTCGATGGACTGGCCGGACAGCTTCCCATAGCCGGGGAAGGAGCGCACGGAAAAGTATACGTCCCCATTGTCCGTGGCATAGGCGTGCCCTTTGTCGATGAGGGTCTGGACCAGGTCGATGATCTGCTGGACATGCTCCGTGGCCCGGGGGTTGCAGGTGGCCCGTTCCACCCCCAGGGCGTCCGCGTCCACGTAGTATTCCCGGATGTAGCGGTCCGCGATCTCCTGGACGGTGCAGCCCTCCTCATTGGCCTTGCGGATGAGCTTATCGTCGATATCGGTGAAATTCTGAATGAATTTCACCTGATAGCCCCGATGCTCCAGATACCGGCGCAGGGTATCGAACACCACGAAGGGCCGGGCATTGCCGATATGGAAGTAATTATACACCGTAGGGCCGCATACATACATGCTGATCTCCCCGGGCTTGAGGGGGATGAGCGCTTCCTTTTTGCGGGTCATGGTGTTATAGATCTGCATGGGAACCTCCTAGTATGGATTTCTATGGATGATCCCCGGGCCGAAGCCGGCCTGACCGGGGATGGGCGCAGGGGGAAAATGCCGGCGGACGCCCTTTAAGGCGGGTGTGGCATATCAAATTATTATATCATCCTTTAAACTGTTCCGCCAGCATTTTGGCGCCGGTGAAGCAAAGCCGTTCCCGCACATCCACCTGATGGTCCACGCAGGCCTGGTGGATGGCTTGGGGATCACAGGGGACGCCCTCTGCTTCCAAGATCTCTTCCACCAGCCGGGCAAAGGCATGAAGGCTGGGATAGGGGAAGGGCAGGGCCAGGGGGAAGAGGGGATGGGCGGGGGAATTCTCCCGGGCGGTGGCGTAAAGGCGCACGTTGTCCGGCAGGAGCCTGCCGCCGCAAAGGCGGCCGGATAAGGCTTGGGCGGATGGGGCGGCAAGGTCCATGTGGTCCAGCAGCACCAGGAACCGAAGGGGCTGGCCCGCCAGGGTTTGGAGCAGGCGGGTCAAGGCGGTAGGGTCGCCTGGGTCCGCCAGGATGAGCCGGGCGGCGGGGAACTCATGGAGCAAGGAGAGCACATAGGCGGTTTTCCCCGTGCCGGCGCCGCCGTAGAGCAGGACGTTTTCGCTGGGTTCCCCCCGCAAAAAGCGGATGGTGTTTTCCATGAGCCGCACCCGTTCCCCCTCGTATAAGCTGGTGGGGATCAGGGGGGTAAAGGCGGATTCCGGCAGGGGGGTCAGGCTTCCGTCCGGCTCCAGCCGGAAGCCCCGGTGCTGCAAAAAGGGGCCGCATCCATAGCTGGCGAAGAAATTACACAGGTCCTCTGTGAGCTGGCCCCAATCCTTTGCGGAGAGCAGCCGCAGGTAAATTTCCTCCAGGGCCTCGTCCGCCGCATAGGCGTCCGTAAGGCCCGGCTCCCCATATTGCCAGGGGGTGAAGGCAAAGGGCGCCTTTAGGAAGGGCCCGGGCTGGGGAATGGGACCCTCTCCGTCCTCCCGGGGCAGGGGCCGGGTGCTGCCGCCCCCCCAGGCCGCCGTGGCCACCACGGACAGGGCGTCCTTGCCCTGGCGGGGCCGCATGGCCAGGGCCTGCTGCCGCTCCCGGGTATACCGGGCCACGTCCTGGCTGGTAAGCTGGGATAAGCCGCCCAGCACGGATAATTCCTCCTGCATCAGCATCCATAGGGCCTCGTCCCGCTGGCCCTTGGCCGCCATCCGGGCAAAGGCATGGGCCTGGTGCACCGCCAGCCCCAGCAGATGATCCTTGAATAGATCCCCGCTTACCCGGCGGTCCCCTTTTTGCAGCAGGGCGGCGGTCAGCTGATGGTAGGCGTAGACCGCCCCCGTCAGATCAAAGGCCAATAGCCCCTCCATCAGGGCCCGCAGCTGGATCAGCGCCGGGTCGTCCCCGGCCCGTCCGCTCCGGTATAACAGGGCCAGCCCATAGCTCAGCCCCTCCTCCGCCGGCATATCCCGGAAGGTTCGCATGGCAATCGTTTCCTTTCTTTCCTTGGGCTTGGGCCGGGACGCGCCCGGCCATATTCACGCAGATTAAGCATAGCACATCCACCCCCACGGAACAAGGGAATCCCCGGCTTTTCCCCCCAATACCATTGCTTTTTGGCCGTTCTTTTTCTATACGCCCTGGGGGCTGGATTTTCCCTTTCAGGCGGGCGCCCCGCACTTGTAAAGGAATGGCAGGGAATGCTATAATCAAGGGCGCAGACAAAATGCATTTTTTCTGCATACTATGAAGAAACGAAACATAGATTGTTTGAAAGGCCTTTGTTCCATGACCAAAACCATCCTGCTTACCGGCGGCGGCACCGCCGGCCACGTGACCCCCAACCTGGCCCTGTTGCCCCAGCTGCGGGCCGCCGGCTATTCCATCCACTACGTGGGCACCGCCGACGGCATCGAGCGCAGCCTGGTGGAAGGGGAGACGGACGTTTGCTACCATGCCATCAGCGCCGGAAAGCTGCGCCGGTATTTTTCCCTGAAGAATTTTGCGGACCCCTTCCGGGTGCTCAAAGGGGTGTTCCAGTCCCGCCGGATCATCCGGGATGTGAAGCCCGATGTGGTGTTCTCCAAGGGCGGATTCGTGTCCGTGCCCGTGGTGATCGCCGCCCGGGGCAAGGCCCCGGTGATCACCCATGAATCCGACTATACCCCCGGCTTGGCCAACCGCATCGCCGCCCGGTTCGCGGATACGGTGTGCGTCACCTTTGAGGATACCCTGGCCAAGGTGGGCCCCAAAGGCGTGTTTACCGGCACACCCATCCGGCCTGCCCTCTTCCAGGGGGAGGCGGAAAAGGGCCTGGCCTTTACCGGCTTCGACGGCGCCCGGCCCATCCTTTTGGTGATGGGCGGCAGCCAGGGCGCCCAGGCCATCAATCAGGTGCTTCGTCAAGCCCTGCCCGCCCTTACCCGCCAGTTCGACATCATCCACCTGTGCGGCAAGGGTAAGGTGGACCCTGGGGTGGAGTCCCCCGCCTACCGCCAGTATGAATACATCGGCCCCGAGCTTCCTCACCTGTTCGCCTGCACGGACATCGTCCTCTCCCGGGCCGGGGCCAACGCGGTATTCGAATTCCTGGCCCTCGCCAAGCCCGCCCTGTTGGTGCCCCTGCCCCTTTCCGCCAGCCGGGGGGATCAGATCCTCAACGCCGGCTACTTCGTTCGCAAGGGCTACGCCATGTCCATGGAGCAGGAACAGCTTACCCCCGCCGCCTTGACCGACGCCCTGACCACCCTGTATGAAAACCGCCTGCGCTTCATCTCCACCATGCGCAGCGACGCCAGGGCGGACGGCACCGACGCGGTCTTACAGGTGATCCGCAACGCCCTAGGGGAATAGCCCCCGGAAAGGAACCCCATGCAGACCCTTTCAAAAGACCAGGTGGCCCTTCGCCTCCAGGCCCCCAACGGCGCCGCCGCCCTGATGGAGCAGGCGGAAGCCGCTTTGGACGGGGCCTTGGCCCTGTTCCTAGAGGACCAGGACCCGGCGGCCTGCGGGTTCTTATGCCGCTGCGCCAAGTCCAACCGCCTGCGCCAACGGATCCAGGCCGCCTTATCCGCCCATCCGGAGGCCCTGGGCCAGGCCCTTTTCGCCACGGCCCCCAAGCTGCGCAAAAACGCCGCCCGGATCCTGGGGCTCCTCGGCACCCCCGCCCACGTCCCCATGCTGATCCGGGCCCTGGAGCAGGAGCCCCAGCGCTTTGTCCGGCCCTCCCAGCTCCTAGCCCTGGGCGCCCTGGGCGGCCCAGAAGCCCAGGCGTTCCTCGCCGCCTACCAGCCGCCCTCTGCCGCCGACCCTTCCGAACAATCCCATGTCCAGGCGGAGGCCGAAGCCCTGGCCACTGCGCGCCGGGCCCTTTTACACCTGCAAAAGCATTCCTTTACCAGCCTGCCCTTTCCGGTGGAGGCGGAGCTTCGCGCCCCGGACAAGCTGGCCCATACCCTGGCCGCTGAGCTGACCGGCCTGGGCTATGCCCCCGCCGCCGTCCACGCCGACCGGGTGCGGCTCCATACCCAGGACCTGCCCGGCCTGTTCCGGGCCCGCCGGTTCTTCGAGCTGCTGCTGCCCCTTTCCGAAAACCTCCCTATGGCCCCCGCCCTCCTGGGAGACCGGGCCGGGGAGCAGCTTACCAAGCTCCTGCCCGCCTGCCATGCAGGGGAAGGCCCCTTCGGTTACCGGATCGAACTCAAGGCCAAAAACCTGGACCGGGGCGCCTTTGCCCGGGCCATGGCCGCCCGGCTGGACGGGCCCTTGCTGGCAAACGCCCCCGGGGACTATGAGGTGGAACTGCGGGTGGAACAGCGGGATAATGGCAAAGCCTTCCTCTACGCCAAGCTATTTACCCTCCAGGACACCCGTTTCGCCTACCGGAAACAGGCCCTGCCCGCCAGTATGCATCCCGCCACCGCGGCGGCCGTCCTGGGCCTGGCCGCCCCCTATCTGCGGAAAAACGCCCGGGTGCTGGACCCCTGCTGCGGCAGCGGCACCTTCCTGCTGGAACGGGGTTTTCTAGGCCCCTGCGCCGCCCTCAACGGGGTGGACATCGCCCACGCCGCCGTCGACGCGGCCCGGCAAAACGCCGCCGCCGCCCAGTCCAACGCCCGGTTCGTGGCCAACGACTGCCTTCGCTTCATCGCCAAGCGGCCCTATGACGAGGTGCTCGCCAACCTGCCCTTCGGCAACCGGGTTGGCTCCCACGAAAACAACCGCCAGCTTTACGCCGGCATCCTGGACCGGCTCCCACAATGGCTCCGGCCCGGCGGCATCGCCATCCTCTATACCATGGAGTTCACCCTCCTCAAAACCCTGCTCCGGGACCGGCCGGCCATCTCCCTCCTTTCCCAGGCCCGCACCAATGCCGGCGGCTTGACCCCCATGGCCTTTATCTTACAGGTGGGCCAGCCTGACTAACGCCGGAACGGCGGGGGAAGCGCTTACGGCTCGGCGCGGCGGCGGGTGGGCGCAGCCCACCCCCCCCCAGCCCGGCGTTTCCCCGCCGCCGGCATTTTTTTTTGGCGCGGGGCCCCCCCCCCCCCCCCCCAAAACCCCCCCCCCCCCCCCCCCACCCGGGGGGCAGCCCCGGGGCCGCCCCG
>UQRU01000078.1 GCA_900543475.1 uncultured Eubacteriales bacterium | reverse complement strand
GCGGGGCCGGCTCCCTCGCCCCGGGGCTTTCCCGCCCGGCGGGGGGGGTCGCTGGCGGTGGGGGGGGGGGGGCCCCCCCCGGGGGGGGGGGGCCGCCCCCCCCCCGGGGGTGTTGGGGGGGGGGGGGGGGGGGGGCCCCCCCCCCCCCCCCCCCCCCCCCCCCGGCCGGAGCGGACAAATAACGCAGCTTATACCGCCAGCATCACCAAAGGGATCATCACAAACGACAGCAAGGTAGAGACAGCCGCCCCCAGGGCCGCGTAATCCTCGTCCGCCCCGAGGAGCCCGGCCATGACCACGCTTTGGGTCATGGTGGGCAGGGCGGATTCCATGGTAAACACCCCCTGGGCCAGGCCCGTCACCCCCCATAGGTGGCAGAAACCCAGGCACAGGCCTGGGGCCGCCACGAACCGCAGCAGCAACATAAGGGGGATGCCCCGTTGAAGCCGCAGGTTGGAGAGGCCGCGCTCATAGATGACCAAGCCGGTATATAAGAGGCCCAGGGGAGCCACCAGGTTCCCCACATAGCCGGCATAGCTTTCCAATACCCTTGGCAGGGGGATCTCCCACCAAACCAACCCAAGGGCTACGAACAAGGATAATAGGGGCGGTTTTTTCAGCAAGCCCAATAGCATTCGGGGCAAACTGGTACGGTTCTCCCCCTGTCCGGACCATTCCAGGAAGGCGATGCCCAGGGTCTGGAACAAGGTGGTATTGATTAGGTAGTAGCACATCACATAAGGCACCGCCCCGTCCCCAAAGAGCTCCAGGGCCATGGGCAGGCCAATGAAGATGGTATTGCTAAAGGCGGCCATCACCACGAATACCCCCCGGCGTTTCCGGGGGAGGGCCAGGAGCCGGGCAGCCAGCATGCACAAGGCCACAGAAAGCAGATTGGCCGTTAAGGGGGCCAAGAGCATGGGCGCGGCTTGGATCAAGGATGCGCGGGTAAAATTGCCGGTGATATTATAGATGCAGATACAGGGAATGCCCAGGTTGATGGTGATCCGGGACAGCATGGGCTTGTGGTCGGCGCGAAGGCAACCTGCCCGGGCCAGCAAATAGCCGGTGCCCGCCAGCAGGAGGATCACCAGCACAGCGGAAATGGAATGAAGGAAGCTCTGCATAATCGTCTCGCCTGGGCCAAGGCAAGGGACCGGCGCCGCGGCGTATGCTGGGGCGGCCGGTCCCTTGGGGATAGGGTATACCGGGGCGCGGGCAGCGCCCCTTTCTGGGGCCGGGCCGTTACGCCTCGATGCTGCGGCACTCCAGATAGTAGCGTTTTTCGTGGGCCTCGCCCATGGAGAAGGTCTTGCGAGGCAGGGCGCCGTCGAAGATCACGGTGCGGAAGAAGGCGCTCTTATCCATGGGGGGCAGCAGGAAGCCCATGTTGCCGGGTTTGCCGCCCAGCTCCAGGACCACGTCTTCCCCGTGGATATAGTCGATGGTGCAATCGGGGAACGCCGTGCGCATTACGTCCAGGGCATTTTGCAGGGTGCCCACCTCCAGCTGGGCGGCAGGCTGGGGTACCAGCAGATAGCCGGCCCCCGCTTGGTTCACAAAGGGTAGGGCGTGGCCGCTCTCCTTGGCTGCGGCAGCCTTGGCCGCCGCCAGGTCTGGACAGGTCACCAGCTTGCAATCCCCGTTTTGCTCCGCCAGCTTGGTTTGCAGCCAGGCTAGGGCGTCCTGGGGTACGCCGAACATCACCCGATGGATGGGCTCGAAGATGATGCCTGTGTCGTGGACGTTTTCCAACTCCACCAGGGCGTACCGGGCCGGATGCTCGTCCTGGCCGGTCAGGCCCTTTTCCTTCTTGATCCGCTCCCAATTGGCCTTGGCGGTGGCAAAGGAATGGTTGCCGTCTCCCATGGCAAACAGCAAGGGCGCTTGATCGGTGCCGTATTTTTCCCGATAGGCTCCCGGTTGGACCAGCGCCTCCAGGGCCTGGATGGCGCCCTGGATCTGGGCCGGCTCCTTTACCAGATACCCCTCGATGTGGCCGCCTCCCTGCATCAGGTCGAAGTCATAGAGCTTCTCCGTCCGCTCCAGCTGCTGGCCGATGGGTTCGATCACCGTGCGGCCCGGGTCGTCGATGAGCACCAGGATGTGGGGCATCTCCAGGGGCGCATCCTTGCGGATCCGCAGCCGGGGGGGGATGCGCTCCACAATGGTGCCCTCTGTGGCCCGGATCAGGGTGGTGGAACCCTTGGAATAATCGTAATCCTCCAGGTCCAGGGCCACGATCAGCCCTTGGCGGGTTTTGCCATCCACCGTACGGCGCACATAGGCAAAGCCTTCCCCCTTGTTTTCCAATATGCCGGTGTCCATATATTCCTTCATATGGGCGTTGATGGATGCGATCCGCTCCGCCTCGTCCGGCCCGTCTAGATATAATTCGGGCAGCATGATCCGCAGCGTGCTGGGAGCGTCCCCCACGATGGACTCGGTCTCCTGCCAATAGGCAGGCTGGGAAGTATACTGGTCACAGGCCACTACAGCCCACTTGGTCATGTCGACCCCCGGCCGGGGCAGCAACAACGCAGGAACTTTTACGCCGATGGAATTGGTGTACTTTGTCATAGATGTGCCTCCGTTTGTAGATATAATCCATTCCGATTGATCATAGGGCCGTTTTCCATTGGCCCTTGGCTTCATTCTAGCCCATTTTCCCATCTTCCCGCAAGGGGTCTGCTGGTTTCCCAATTGTTTTTTTCCCTGGTTTTGTTTTTTTCTACATATTTATATATATTTCCCCATCTTTCCCGCTGCAAAAAAAATCTGCCATGCTATCAATTTACTGCTTTACTTTGATAAAGTAATGTAGTATACTCTTCTCATCGGGAATGCAACCCGGTCCATACCATGGAAACAATGAAAAATTTAAGGAGATACAAACCATGAAGAAACTAGCTCTTGCCCTTGCCCTTATGATGCTCGCCCTGGCGGCGTTCGGCTGCGCCCAGCCTGCTGCAGAAGCCCCTGTAGAGGAAGCCCCTGCCGAAGAAGCGCCGGCCGAAGAAGCCCCGGCTGAAGAAGCTCCGGCTGCGGAAGCTGCCGCGGACAGCGACCTGGCCTACATCCAAGAAAAAGGCAATATGATCATCGGCTACACCGTATACGAGCCCATGAATTACACCGATGAAAACGGTGAATTTACCGGCTTTGACACGGAGCTTGCCACCTTGGTTTGCGAGAAGCTGGGTGTGGAGCCCGTTTTCCAAGAGATCGACTGGAACACCAAAGAAGTGGAGCTCAACGGCAAGACCATCGACTGCATCTGGAACGGCATGACCCTAGACGCGGATCGGGAGGCCAACATGGCCTGCACCAAGCCCTATGTAAAGAACGCCCAGGTGGTGGTTATGAAGGCGGATGCGGAATATACCGATACCTCCTCCCTGATCGGCAAGACCGTGGTTGCGGAGATGGGTAGCGCGGGTGAAACCACCATCCAGGGGGACGAGAACCTGGCCCAGGCCAGCTATGTTGGCAAGAGCGTCCAGACCGAGTGCCTGTTGGAGGTCAAGGCCGGTACTGCGGACGCGGCGGTCCTGGATCTGACCCTGGCCAAGGCCATGGTAGGGGAAGGCACCGATTATGCGGACCTAGCCATTGTGGATGAGCTGGCGGTGGAGAACTACGGCGTTGGGTTCCGGCAGGGTTCCGATGTGCGGGATGCGGTAAATACCATTTTCGACGAGCTGGTGGCCGATGGTAGCATGCAGGCCCTGGCGGACAAATACAGCTTGGAACTGGCGGAATAAGCCAAGCTCCATAGATCGATTCTCCCTTGGGAGCCGCCCCCGTTTAGGAGGCGGCTCAAGCCGTCCCATGGGGCGGCCCATCCCTAGCCAACTTAACAGCGGGCGCCTGCCGCCCGGGGAAGGATACTATGGCCACCATCCTTGCGCGCCTTTGGGAAGGCTTCGTTCTCAACTTCAATCTATTTGGGCTGACCCTGCTTTTCGCCCTGCCCCTGGGGCTGCTCATCGCCTTTGGCTCCATGAGCCGTTTCAAGCCCCTGGCCTATCTGATCAAAACCTTCGTATGGATCATCCGGGGTACGCCCCTGATGCTTCAGCTGCTGGTGATCTTTCTGGGGCCCGGGCTTTTGGGCCTGCCCAATCCCTGGCCCGCCGGGTCAGACGGCCGCTTTGCCGCGGCTACGGTGGCCTTTGTCATCAACTATGCCTGCTATTTTTCCGAGATCTACCGGGGCGGCATCGAGTCCATCCCCAAGGGCCAATATGAGGCCGGTCAAGTGCTGGGCCTTACCAAGACCCAGATCTTCTTCAAAGTGACCCTGCTCCAGGTGATCAAACGCATCGTTCCCCCCATGGGCAACGAGGTGATCACTCTGGTGAAGGATACCTCCCTGGCCCGGATCATCTCCTGCAAGGAGATCATCATGATGGCCCAGGAGTATACCGCCAAGGGCCTGATCTGGCCCCTGTTCTCCACCGGCCTGTTCTTCCTGGCCTTCGTGGGAGCCCTTACCCTGCTGCTGGGGTATCTGGAGCGGAAGATGGACTATTTCCGGGTATAGGAGGTACGGTATGGCGATCTTAGAGGTAAAAAACCTGGAAAAGAACTTTGGCACCCTGGACGTGCTAAAGGGCATCAGCTTTTCCCTGGAGGAGGGGGCGGTACTTTCCATCATCGGCTCCTCGGGCAGCGGCAAAACCACCCTTTTGCGGTGCCTCAATTTCCTGGAAACCCCCGATAAAGGCCAGATCCTGGTAAAGGGAGAGCGGCTGTTCGACGCGGAGGACCCCGCCACCCAAAAAGAGTCGGGGGTCCGGAAAAAGCGGCTGCACTTTGGCCTGGTGTTCCAGTCCTTCAACCTGTTTCCCCAGTACACGGCCCTGCAAAACGTGACCTTAGCCCCGGAGCTGTTGGCCCGCCAACAGCCGGATTTCCGGCAAAACAAGGCCGCCATCCTCGCCGCCATCCAGGCCGAGGGCAAGGCCCTATTGGATCAGGTGGGGCTGTCGGATAAACTCGGCTCCTACCCCCATCAGCTTTCCGGCGGGCAGCAACAGCGGGTGGCCATTGCCCGGGCCTTGGCGCTCAAGCCGGATGTCCTCTGTTTTGACGAGCCCACCTCCGCCCTGGACCCGGAGATCTCCGGCGAAGTGCTCCAGGCGATACGCCGCTTGGCCCAGCAAAAGATGACCATGGTGATCGTGACCCACGAAATGGGCTTTGCCCGGGAGGTATCCAGCCAGGTCATCTTTATGGACAACGGCCTCATCGAGGAGGAAGGCCCCCCGGAAGCCGTGTTTGGCGCGCCCAAGTCCCCGCGGCTCCAAAGCTTCCTCAAGGCTGTTCGTTAAAAGGAGGAACCTTTCTTATGTATCAAAGTAAACTTGCTTCCCCTGCTGTAGACCGGTTTTTCCAGGCCCTGCTCACCTTGCAAACCCAAGAGGATTGCTACCGCTTCTTCGAGGACGTGGCCACCATCGGGGAGCTGAACGCCATGGCCCAGCGGTTCCAGGTGGCGGAACACCTGGCTGCCGGGGAAAGCTATACCGCCATCGCGGAAAAGACCGGCGCTTCCACCGCCACCATCTCCCGGGTGAACAAATGCCTTAACTACGGTTCCGACGGCTATAAGCACGCCCTGGAGCGGTTGGGAGAATAGGCCCTTTTCCCCTTCCCGGTGTAAAACGGATATACCAGCAAAATGGAGGACCCATGAAGCGTTACGCCCTATGCCTATTGTGCCTGCTGCCGGCGGCCCTGCTCTTTGGCTGCGCCCAGGACAATGCTGCCGATTACCCAGCCGCCATCATGGCGGAGGATACCATCTATTACAAGGCCGACGAGCCCATGCCCGCCGAGGTGGACGAAGGCGCCATCCTGGGCTATACGGACAGCTATACGGACGCTTTCCCCCAGAAGAACGGGGAGACCAATTTTGACCGGGATCTGGGTATGCCCTACGCCAAGGTGCAGGGCGGCCTGGCGGTGCTGTATGAAAACGAATGGTATTTATGTACTCCGAAAGAATGAGGCCCTTTACGGCGTATAGCCCCGGCGATGGATCGCGCCGGGGCTTTTTTTGTGTAGGCCGGACACAGGGGGCGTTGCTGTTCCGGCCAATATTTCATTTATATTCGGATATAAGGGCGTCAAACGGAATGCTCCACAGGGCAACGTCTTTATATTGGTTTGCCAGCTTTTCTATATAGGATCGTTCCGCATCGGCGTTATGGCTATAATAAAATACCAGTCGTTCCTTGGCGGTGGGATTGCCATGCAGCCTTAAAATATCCTTTTTCAGCTTCTCGTTGCTTTTTACAGAGGTCGCCGCAAAGCACTCGCATATAACTGTCCCGGAATAAGACGATACATCATGTCCCGGAGCTGTGCCAAAATTGATTATTACCTCCTCCATGGGGTTCCTTTTTAAAAGCACATTCCCGGCATATAGGCAAACCAAATATGTAAGCGTTTGATTCAAGAATTCAACAAAGTTGAGATGTTCTCCAAATATCCCATCTGTGGTGATCTTTTCAAATTTCAATCTGCTGAGAGCCGAAATGGGAGGTTCCGCCTTGAAAAGCGCCATTACTTCCCCTATGGTTGCTTCGGCTTGCTGGATAAGCGCTCTCTGCATACTCGCCAATTCCCCAGAAGAAGAAATCCGCATTCGTTTTTTCATTTTTACCCCCTATCCCCTATTATTTTCCATTTCCATTCCGCCTCTCCTTCCCCTAGCCCCGGGCAGCCCGGTTATTTCCTGCCCTTTGCCGGCAGGAAACCCAAGGCCCGCCCCTTAATCCCCATACATCCGGGGCAACAGGGCAAGGATCTCCCCCTGGGAAAAATAGGCCGGGTCATAGTCGACCAGGTATACTTCCAGCCCCCGCCGCAGGGCCAGCCTCCCCCCATCGGAGCTTTGGGCCGCCTGGTCGTAGCCGGGGATGGAGATGGGCTCCATATCCGTATGCCGGTAGCGGGCGGGCAAAAAGCCCCCCAGGGCCTCCTGATAGAGGGCGTCCGCTAAGCTGGGGAACGCCCCCCGGCAATAGGCGGAATACAGGCTATTGCTTCCTTCCCATTCCCGGTAGGCGTAGGCGGCGCCCAGGGGCGTTTTGCCCTGGGTGGTCAGGGCGCGTTCCGGCTCCTCCGCCACCACGCCGCTGAGCACGGGCAGCTGGGCAAGGGCCTCCATGGAAGGCGGAGGCGTTTCCCGTGATGCAGAGGACGTGGCCAGCTCCAGGATCGCCAGGGCCACCCCCAACGCCCCTGTTAAGAAGTACCAAGGAAACCGGCTTTGCTGAAACGTCCGGTTCCGGTATAGAGCCACGGTGATGGGGATGGCCATGATCCAGCCGGCCCGCAGCAGCATCCCGCCCATGGCGCCTGGGTTGTGGATGATAAGGAAATCCCAAAACGCCGCCGCCAATATTACCGCCAGCAAAAGAATGGCCACAAGATTGCCGGCCCGGCCCCTGGCGCCGGCCTGCTGGGCGGCGGGCGCAGGGATGTCCCCGCCCGCAGACGTGGCCCGGCGGCTCTTGCGGATAAACAGCTGGATGGAAAGAACCTGCCAAAGTGTGCTGCCGATCAAGAAAAGCAACAAGGGGAGCGCCAATAGGGCCAGATTGCTGGAAACCAGGTTGCGCCATAGGAGATTGGGCAGAAGCAAGGCCAGCAGCCAAACCCATAGCAGGCCCGCGATAAGGCTAAAAAGCTGCACCCGCCGCAGGCTGTTGCGAATGGAAAATTCCAGCTCCGCCCCTGGGCTAGAGAAAATGGGTTCCGCCTCCATGGGGGCCATGAAGATATGGGCGTCCCCCTGCAGGCCCACGTACTGCCAGCCTTTCGTTTGGGCATTCTCGACCAGGGTTTCCGACTTTTTGATTTCCCCTTCTTTCTTGCCGGGGGAACACAGGATCACCCGGTATTGTACCGGCTCATCCCCTGCTTCCCACTGGAGCCGGCCCCCCACGCGGGCCTGGATCAGCCGGTTCCCCTGCCGGCCCTGCAGGTTCAGCATGGCTTCCCCGGCCTTATAGCTGCAAAGGCTGTAGCGCCAACGACGTTCTTCCTTTGTGGCCATGGCTTTTACCCCCTTTTTCGCTGTTTCAGGCGCCATCAATCCCACTCGACAAAAATACCGTGTTGGCCACCATATATGGTGGTATCAATTCTGTTTTAGAGCCATATTTTGTATCCGTTCCATCCATTCTACTGCTTTTCCAAAGATTTTGCGGTCAAAATGCGGTCGGAGGATCTGCGCTGTCGCGCCGGTATAGCGTGTATAATCATGCGCATATGCGATGGCTTATGCGGCATGGGATATAATCTTACCATCGCCATAGTGGGAAACCCTGCTTCCATTATAACGCTTTATTGCATGATGTCAAACATAGGCGGCCCTTGTCAGAAACGCATCCTATGCACAGAACGCGTTTGCTCTATGCGTCCACTTTCTTTTGCCTTTTCTGAAACGAAAAAAGGCTTGCTCGCTAGCGCCGCCTTATATATTGCAGATTCCAGCTGTTGGATTTGTCCGGCAGGGTCATTTCCGCCATCTGTAGCCTGATGGCCGGCATAATGTCCTAATCGTCTAATTGCAGATATGTCTGGCTAACGGCATACTTCCTTTGGTATAATAAATTATAGAATATGGAAGGGGTGCATCGGATGCCTTTGTCGGAGCGGAAAAAAGTGAATTATGTTATCGTGTGCGTCAATGAGTTCGCACGCAGAAAAGGCTTGTCCGTACAAGAGGCGTTTCACTATTTGCATCGCTACAAGGGAATTGCATTTCTGGATGAATGCTACGATGCGGAGCACACCCTTTCGCTGGATGACGCAATAGAGGATATGACCATTGTCTGCCGCAACAACGGAGGGCAGGTCGCATGAAGCTGTACCATGGCTCCAATACGGAGATACATGAAATCGATTTGCGGCAGTGCAAGCCGTATAAGGATTTTGGAAGGGGATTCTACTGCACCACGATCTTTGCGCAGGCAGCGGCGATGGCAAAGCGAGTCGTGCGCATCTATGGTGGGACGCCCGTCGTGACGGAATACGATTTTGATAAACCTTTGGCAGTTGGCGCTTTGAAGGTGCGATGCTTCCAACGGCCTTCGGAGGATTGGGCAAGGTTTATCATGAACAACCGCAGCAGAGAATTCAAAGACTATGGAAGTGCGGCGTGCAATCATGATTTGAAATACGATATCGTCATCGGGCCGATAGCGAACGACGATTTGACCCTGTTGTTCCGCGCCTTTGAAAACGGCCTCTTAAGCATGGAGCGTCTTGCAAAGGGGATGGAGTACAAACAGCTGACGGATCAATATTCGTTCCATACGGAGGCAGCAATCAGGTTTCTTGTGAAGGCAGGTGCTCATAATGTCTAAGCAGGAGCAGCTCATGGAATACATCGTACAGGATGTGGTCGCATACATTATGGAGGACACCGGGGCAAAGCTGGAGGAGGCCATGCGGCGGTTCTATACCAGCGATATCTTTTCAAAACTGCACGACCCCGAAACCGGGCTTTATCTGGAAGGATCCGCCTTTATCTATGAACTCTACAAAGAGGAAGGCAATCTTTTTGTCAAAGACTAAAGCCGTTGTTCGTACACAGCAGGATATCAACGAGGAATCCAGAATATCCTTCGGCGTGTGGCCGAAGTCGATGATGATATGGCTCTTATGTTCCTCCTGCTGCGCAAACGGCACAATCCCGAATTCTGTGTAAACACCAAAATGGCATAAAATAGAGCAAAATATTTGTTGGGCGGGAAAGCCGGGAAACGGCATTCGGGTCAATCCCAAATTCTGTGTAAACTCCATTCAGGGTGCGAATAGAGCAAAATTGATTCAGCGCGGTAGCCGGGAAAGGCCGGCTGCCGACTTTTCAACAACATAGCGCCGGTGGGGGCGGATGTCAAGGGCGGCGGGCCGTTGAAGTGCTCCCCAAAAGTTGGACAAAAGTTATGCGGCAAAGCCATTTTGAATTCTGTATGAGACAGTCCCAAGTTTTGTGTAAACCTCCTGGGTGGTGTAGAATAGAAGCACCGCACAGGAGGATTACTATATGGCCAGAAAGAATCGTACCCCGGAAGAAAATGCCCGTCGAGAGAAGATCCGAGAGTT
>UQRU01000077.1 GCA_900543475.1 uncultured Eubacteriales bacterium | reverse complement strand
TGGCCGCGCCGTAGGCGCAAGGGAGCTATGAAAACCTCGAAAAAGTGGCGCAAGCCACTTTTTCGACAGCCTGAAGCCGGCGGTATTCTCCGCCGGCTTTTCCCATGCATCCAGCTATGGGTTTACCATTGGCTCTGGGGCCATGCCCCTTCCGACAATACATGTTGCAACGCCTCTAAAAACCTTCTCCCGGGTTTGGTGAATACCTGGTATTTTTTCCATGCCACGCTGACGCCTGCATCCAGCAGGGGGGCAAAGGGACGAAATACCAACGGGCTCCCTGGATACTCCGGCACCAAATGGGCCAGGCACAGGGCGCAACCTACCCCTTGCCGCACCAATAGGGAAGCGTTGAAAATCAGGTTATAGGTGGCGACGATCTCCGGGCTCCGGCGGTTGACGCCCAGCCATCCGGAAAGCCCGTCCTGCACCATGGCTTGGCGGGAAACCAAAAGGGACAGCCCTTCCAGATCTTCCGGGCAAACCGCCTCTTTTGCAGCCAAAGGATGGTCCCTGGGCATCAGCAATCCCCAAACATCCTTATATGGCAGCTTGAGATAATCGTATTTTTTCAGGTCCGCTGGATCGATGACCAGGCCGAAATCCAATAGGCCGTTATCCAGCCGTTCCAATACGTCCTGGGCATTGCCGCTGTATAGATGGACCCGGATAAGGGGATACCGCTTGCATAGCCGCTGTACGGTCTGCGCGATGAGCTCCATGCCAAAGGTTTCCCCGCCCCCGATATGCAGATCCCCCGCCACCAGTTCCCCGGATGCCTGTATCTCCATGCGGGTCTTTTCCATGAGCCCCACCAGCTCCTCTGCCCGCCGCCGTAAGAGCATCCCTTCTTCCGTCAGGGTGACCTTGCGGCTGCCCCGGATCAACAGCTGCTTGCCCAGCTCCCCTTCCAACGCCTTCATCTCCCGGGATAGGGGCGGCTGGGTCATATGCAGCACCTCCGCCGCCCGGGTAATGCTTTCCTCCTGGGCCACTGCCAAAAAATATTCCAGGCTACGGATGTCCATCGACTTCCCTCCCTTCTGACACCATTATATTTCCTTAATTTCATACTTTTCAAGTATGGATTGAGATATTGTATATGTATTTGATATTTATCCGCCTTTCGTTTACGATAAACCCAGAAAGGACGTGATGCTTTGGAACTGGTTAAAAGCACCTTACAGGAAGCCCTCTTGGATGCTGGCTGCGATGCAAAAACCGCGGATACAGTCGCGGTCCTGCTGGAGGCAGGATTGCGGGAGGAAGCCTACCAGGCCCTTACAGCCCATCGTAAAGGGTTGCTTGCGGCGGTGCACGAGGAACAAAAAAAGCTAGCGTGTCTGGACTATCTACTCTATTGCTTGCGAAACGGTCAGGAGGCGGCCCATCCATGGTAAAACCCTTGGTTATGCTTCTGTTATGTTTGCTTCCCTTCAGCATGGGGGCTTGCGCAGCCTCCAGCCATCCGGAGGGTTCCCCTTCCCTGTCGGCGCCTGTCCCCAGCGCCCCGCCTTCGGCCGCCTCTTCTCCAATGCCCCAGCCATCGGCGGCCCAGCCGGTTCAGATCCAAATCCAGGTGGGCGATTCCATCCTATCCGCTACCCTGGCGGACAATCCCTCCGCAAAAGCCTTTGCCGACCTACTGGCGCAAGGCCCTGTCACCGTGGAGATGGCTGACTACGGCGGCTTTGAAAAAGTTGGCCCCCTGCCGACGGCCCTGGTGCAAACCAACGAGGACATAACCGCTCAGCCGGGCGATTTGATCCTATACCAGGGCCAGCAAGTGGTGATCTACTATGGGGAAAACAGCTATTCCCTCACCCGCCTTGGCAGGATAGACGGCATATCGCAGCAAGACCTTATGGCGTTGCTGGGACCGGCGGATGTGCGCGTTACCTTTTCTTTCGACTAACCTGTAGCCGTTTCCTTTGGGGAGGCCTCCGGCATCTTAAAAGGCCGGCATCCAGGCGATCCCTACGGGAACCCGGGAACCCATGTAAACCAACCATTAAAAAGGAGACCCTACCCATGCAAGAAACCTTATCTATGACCTCCAGCTGGGATAAAACCTTTTCCAAAAGCGAAACGGTGGCCCACGAAAAGATCACCTTTCACAACCGTTATGGCATTGCGCTGGCAGCCGACCTATATCGTCCCAAAGGGGCGGACGGAACACTGCCCGCCATCGCCATAAGCGGCCCCTTTGGGGCTGTGAAGGAACAGGCTTCCGGCCTATATGCCCAAGAATTGGCACAGCGAGGCTTTCTGACCATTGCCTTTGATCCCTCCTATACCGGCGAGAGCGGCGGCTACCCCCGTTATGTGGCCTCCCCAGATATCAATACCGAGGACTTTTGCGCCGCGGTGGACTGCCTTTGCGTGCGACCGGACGTTGACCCGGAGGGAATCGGGATCTTGGGCATTTGCGGCTGGGGCGGCATGGCCCTGAACGCCGCCGCCGTGGACACCCGCATCAAAGCCACCGTGGCCTCCACCATGTACGACATGACCCGGGTCAACGCCAAAGGTTATTTTGACAGCGAGGACAGCCCACAGGCCCGCTATGAAAAGCGCAAGGCCATGTGTGACCAGCGGACCATCGACTATCGAAACGGCAGCTATGCCTTGGCGGGCGGCGTGCCGGACTCCCTCCCCCAGGACGCCCCTGCCTTCCTGAAGGATTATTATGCCTATTATAAAACGCCCCGCGGGTATCATCCCCGCTCCCTGAATTCCAATGGGGGCTGGAACATCACCTCCGCCCTGTCTTTCCTCAATATGCCCATCCTCCAATACAGCAGCGAGATCCGTTCCGCCGTTCTGATGGTGCATGGAGAAAAGGCCCATTCCTGTTACTTTAGTAAGGATGCCTTTGCTAAGCTGACCGGAGATAACAAGGAACTGCTGCTGATCCCCGGGGCTAGCCATACCGATCTGTACGATCGAAGAGACGTGATCCCCTTTGACCGGATCGCAACTTTCTTCTTACAATATCTGCAATAAAGGAGGCCCTATCATGGAAAAGATTGTCCAAACCGCCGGCCGGGATGCTCTAGGGGAGTTTGCCCCGGCCTTTGCCCGCTACAACGATGACATCCTATTCGGGGAGGATTGGAACGATCCCTGCATAGACCATAAGCTGCGGTGCATCATCACCCTAGTCGCCCTGGTGAGCGCAGGCGTCACCGATTCTTCCTTACAATACCATTTGGAAAATGCCAAGCGGGCCGGCGTGACCCGGGAGGAGATCGCCGGCGTCATCACCCACACAGCCTTCTACGCCGGGTGGCCCAAAGCCTGGGCGGCATTTTCCCTGGCGAAGGAGGTATGGACTTCTCCAGAGGAAGCAACCGATCCCATGGCAGCCCACGCCGCCCAAATGTGCTTCCCCATTGGCCAGCCCAACGATGGGTATGCCCAATATTTCTCCGGGCAAAGCTATTTGGCTCCCATATCTACCGGCCAGATCCCCATCTTTAATGTGACCTTTGCTCCCGGCTGCCGGAACAATTGGCACATCCATCGCGCCGCCCAAGGGGGCGGGCAGATCCTCCTGTGCGTGGCAGGCCAGGGGTATTATCAGGAATGGGGAAAATCCGCCCAAAAGCTCTTACCTGGGGATTGCGTGAACATTCCCGCCGGGGTCAAGCATTGGCACGGCGCCGGCCCGGAGGGGTGGTTCAGCCATCTGGCTATAGAGGCGCCCGGCCAGGATACCGGCACCCTATGGCAGGAGCCGGTATCCCCGCAAGACTATGAGACCGCCACGAAGGCCCCCGCCCGGGGGCAATGAAAAAACGCCCTTTCGCACCCGGCTCTGATCGGCCGGGCGCCCTTTTCCATGCAAAGCCCCGGCTAAAGGGGCGGTGACATAGGAAAACATCGGTCCATTTCGGCCCCATTCGCCCCGGCGCTGTGTTGGCCGGCCTTGGAAGGGGACCCGCCCTGCCTGCGGCCGCCCGCCTTGCGCCGGAACAAATGGGACGGAAATGGACGCTGCGCCCCTGAAGGGGGCGGATTTGCGGCAGATGCGCGAAAGAGGAGGGAGGCATACCCGCTGCGGTATTCCTCCCGACGATGACAATGCAGCTGCCCAAATATGCCCCCTTCAGGGCGATGGTTTCCTATGCCGCCGCCCCTAAAGGGGCCTTTTTCAAAGGCGGCGGTCCCTATGCGCGCCTATCTTTGGGCGGCCAGAAGGGATCGCAGAGGAGCCTTGGCGCGGCACGCTGGGGACCCGCCCCTGCGAAAGGCGCAGCCGGTTGTGTGCAACACGGCTGCGCCTTGTGGTCTTGCTGGTTTGGTTGGTCACGGCCTGCTTTTCGCCTTTGGCCCGGGACAGGCGATCCCTTCTTGGCGCAGGCAAATGGGCATATGGGCCAGCCCGTCCCGATTTTCCCGGGTCACCTCCACCAGGCGCACCTGGGGATGGTTGGCGATCCGGGCATATAGGGGGGTATCCGTCCGTTGAAGCACCCCCAGGATAGGCGTCTCCCCGTCCAGGGCCTGGAATACCGCCTTACAAAAGCCTTGGGCCCCCTGCTCATGGGGCCCAATTTCGTCCATCACCAGCAAGCCGGCGTCCTCTTTCGCCGCCAATGCGGCGCAGCCCAGCCCGTCAAACCGGGCGGCAATATGGGAATCGACAGGGTCCCCGCAGCAAAACAACAGGTTTTCTTCCCTGGGCTTCTCCCCCTGGTTTGGCCGCAACAGATGCACCGTATACCGCCCCGGTCGTACGCCGGTTGTTTTCAGGGTAAAAAAGCCGCCGACCGGGCCTTGGTATTGCGCCAGCAGCCCTTTTAGCAGGGTGGTTTTGCCTACGCCCTTTTCCCCGGTGAAAAACAGATGCCGCGCCATACTAAAAATCCTCTAAGCCCCGCAAAAGGGTTACTTCCAAGGTTTCCCCCGCCGGGCAAACCTCCCGCCCCAGCTCCGTAACGTACACCGCGCCCGCCCCCAGGGCATCTGCCATGCTGCCCCCCCGCCAGGGCTTTTGCTTCACCAAATATCCCTCCTGGGTGGGCTGTACCTCCATCATGCACAGGATCTCCATATCCTTGGGGGCTTGGATGGGCTCCGTCAATATCCCCTGTATGGTCTGCCGGCGGGGCATGGGCTTGTGGAGCAGCCGATGGACCATGGCACGGACGCACCAATCCATTCCATAGAGCACCGCCATGGGCGGGCCGGGCAGGTTGATCACCGGCTTATTTTGTATGAGGCCCACGCACAGGGGCTTCCCCGGCGCGGCGGCTACCCAGTGGAACAAGGCTGCGCCCCGTTCTTCCAGTAGCCGGGCGTTATAGTCCTCCGCTCCCTTGGAGGAACCGCCGTTGAGCAGTAGAATATCCGCTGCTTGCAGGGCCTGCTCTAGGGCCTCGGCCAGGGCTCCAGGCTGATCCGGCACTATGGGATAGCACAAGGGCTCCGCCCCCATTTCCGTCAGCATGGCCTGGGCCAAAAGGGTATTGCTATCGATGGTTTGACCCCGGCCCACCGGCGCTCCCAAGGGTACCAGCTCGCTGCCCGTGGGGATAAAGGCAACCCGGGGCCTCCTATAAACCTCCACCTGGGCGATGCCCCCCATGGCCAGGCAGGCCAGGTCAAAGGGCCTAAGCTGCCGGTGCTTCCTGGCTACCAGCTCCCCCGTTCGGATGGCGCTGCCCCTGGGCCGGATGTTGTCCCCAGGCCGCACCTGCATATCCCCCAGGATGGTCAGCTGGCCCTTTTCGGATATCTGTACCCGTTCGATGGGGATTACCGCGTCAAAGCGGTCGTCAAAGTCGTCGCCGGTATCCGCCCGGCAAAAATCCACCCCCAGCTTCCAGCCTGCCGTGTCCGGCATACCCTGCCCAAACCGGACGGCGCATACCGCTACCCCGTCCATGGCGGATGCCCGGGCTACGGGAATGGTCGCCTGGGCATACTGATCCCGAGTCAATACCCGGCCTAGCGCCGCTTCCACGGGGATGGTCTCGGTTTGCGATACGGGATCCCAGCGTTGCAACAACGTCTCCAACACCTGGGCCCGGGTAGGTAGGGATGTCATAGGTCATGCCTCCATGTTGGTTTTATCCGGCTTCTGAGATGCGGTCCCGCACATCCCATAGGATGCGCCCGTAACAGGCTTCGCTGGTCTCGGTAAGCATCCCTTCCCCATCGGTATGCTCCTGAAGCCAGGCAAAGATGCGGGCTTGATTCTTTTCCGTCCGTTCCGCCGGGGGTAGGACGCGTTCCAGCAGCATGGCTGCATAATCCTGGCTGGGGACAAAACGCCGCGCCTCCAGCTGCCGGTCATAGGAGGTCTGGGGAAGATACCCCCGAAGCAATAGCAGGTTGAACAGGGAATAAAACCAACGCCCGCCCCAAGGGGATACAGGGGGGATGCCGAACACTTCTTCTTGAAGCTGCCGGCAGATGGAATTGCGATGATATAAATGGGTAATGTTGCAACAATAGGCCCGGCTCATGTCCATCATCTTCTCCAGCCCTGCCTGGCCGTGGACGGCGGGGGTCAGGGAGCTGAATACCAGGTCAAAGGCCCGGCGCAATCCTGCCGCTTCCACCTCCAAGGTTTGGAAATCCAACGCTTGCAGGGTCAAATTGGCCACCCCTTCCCGCCGGGCATATTCCAGGCCATAGTGGATCATCCTGGGGGAAAGGTCAAAGCCAGCGACCCAGCGGACCCGCCGGGCAAAGGCCACCGCAAACCGCCCCGGACCGCAGCCGACGTCCGCCACATGAAAATCCGGCTGCAACAATCCCTGCTTCTCCAAATAGGCCACGGCGCTGCGCACCCGCGCTTCCCCCTTTTGTTTCTCCCGCCGCTCCTTTTCCCAGGCTTCCGCCCGCTGGTCCCACTTCTTTGCCGAATGGTCCGGCCGGTCCTTTGGCTGGGATTCCTGCATGGCTGCAAAGTATGCCAGATCCGTCCCCAACCCCCACAGGGCTTGCTCCTGTCCCATCATCTTCCCTCTCCCTTACGCCGGCGAAGCCGCCGCCTCTTTTACCGGCAGGCAAATGGTTCGTTTTTTCCCATACCGGTCGGAAATGGTAGCCACATCGATCTCAATGCCGTAGACCCTCTGTAAATTTGCCGGGGTGATCACCGTCTCCGGCGAACCGAAGGCAGCTGCACGGCCCTGTCCCATCAGCAATACCTTGGTACCGATGGAAGCAGGATGCTCCGGGCTGTGGGTGGACATGACCACGCAATACCCTTTTTTCGCCAGGTCTACCACCACCTCCATCAAAAGCTGGTGATTGGCATAGTCCAAATTGGCCGCCGGCTCATCCAGCACGAAGATCTTGGCAGCCTGGCATATGGCCCGGGCAATCAATATCAGCTGCCGCTGGCCGCCGCTCAAGGAAGTATATTTCTGGTTGGCCAGATAGGCCGCATTCAGCTTTTCCAGGGCTGCAAAGGCTGCCTCCCGGTCGGCGGCCTTAGGGGCCTCAAAGGGGGAGAACCGGGCCGCCCGGCCCATGGTCACCACATCCAGTACGCTATAGGCGTAGACCGGGGTATGGTATTGGGGGATATAGGCGATCTCCCTGGCCAGCTCCCGGGGGGAATAGGTGCGCAAATCCTTTCCCTCCAGCCGAATGCAGCCGCCGGAGATGGGCAAAATGCCCAATAGCAACCGGAAAAGGGTGGTCTTTCCGCATCCATTGGGTCCCACCAGGCATAGGACGTCCCCAGGGCCGGCGCTACAGCTTACGCCTTTGACCACGTCCACCCCATGGTAGCCTCCCCAAACCTGGTCCACCTCCAACAGCATATCAATCCCGCTCCTTTCGTTTGATGATCAAATATACAAAAAATGGCGCCCCCATGATGCTGGTAACCACCCCTAAGGGCAGTTCCAGGGAAAGGAGGGACCGGGCAACATCGTCCATCAGCACCAAATAAGCCGCTCCCAGCATGGCGCTGGCAGGGATCAGCCGGTTGTAATCCACCCCCACCAGCGCCCGGGCCATATGGGGGATCATTAACCCCACCCAGCCGATCAGCCCGCCCAGGCAAACCGCCGCGGCGCTGAGCAGGGTGGACGCAACGATAAAGATCAGCCGGTACCCACGCACATGAATGCCCAATGTGCGGGCTTCCTCTTCGTCTAAGGTGAGCAGGTTCAATCGCCAGCGCAGCAGCAGGATGATGGCAAGCCCCAAGGCCATGGGGATGGCGCTCCAACGGAAGGCGTCCATATCCGTCTTGGTAAGGCTCCCCATGAGCCAAAACGTGATCTGCTGCAATACGTCGTTTGGATCGGAAACATACTTGATCATGGTGACCCCCGCGTTGCACAGGGCCATAACCATGGAGCCGGTAAGCACCAGGCTCAAAATCTGGGAATGGGCGGATTTGCGGCTGATCAGATAGGAAAAAGCCACCGCCGCCACGCCGCCGGTAAAGGCCGACAGCTGGATCAGCCAATTGGCCGCCCCATTGAGGATGGCAAAGGCCGCCCCCAAGCTGGCGCCCGAGGACACCCCCAGGATATCCGGGGAAACCAGGGGGTTTCGAAACATGCCCTGATAAGTGGCCCCCGCCACCGATAAGGAGGCCCCGATAAACACCGCGGATAAAATGCGAGGCAGGCGGATATTCCAAAAAATAGTGGCGGCTTGGGGCCGAAGCTCGCCCTGATACCCAAAACGGGACAAAAATGCATGCAGCACTTCCCGGGGGGCAAGGGGAAAATAGCCGACCCAGAAGGATAGCAGAACTGCCGCTACCAATGCCAAGCCCAATCCCACAAGGATCAAACGATAATGCCGGCGCCTTGAACGGGCGGCCTCTCTGGGCTGGGTCTCCATGCCGGTCCCTCCAAATTCTTCTCTTGACAGAATAATAAATTTGTGATACGTTCTCTCATGTAACCGATATTCTTAAAAAAGCGAATCGCTTTTATAAGTATATCGATAGTATGGCATATTCCGCTCCAATTGTCAATTTCAGTTTTTCTATCATTGAGAACCGGCAAGCAGGGACGGCAGCCCCATGGGCAGCGCCCCGATGGCTGTTCTATAAAGCCTGGCCAGGCTACAAAAACCCACCTACAACCAAAGCAAGGAAAGAGGTGTAACCTGTATATGCGAAGAAACAAAAAAGGGCTTGCGTTGCTCCTTGCCCTGCTGTTGCCGCTGGCGATGCTGTTATCCGGCTGCGCCCAAAGCGCCGGGCCGGCGGCTTCCGCCGAGGCCGTCCCCACCCAGGAAGCGGCTGGGGCGGAAACGGCCCAAGATGCGGTTGCTCCGCCGGAGGAGGCCGCGCCCCAGGAACGGGAGATCACCGACATGGCCGGTCGTACCATGACGGTGCCGCTGGAGATCGAATCCGTATTTTCCACAGGCCCCGCGGCGGCAATTTATCTGTACACCCTGGTTCCGGATAAGCTATTGGGGTGGAATTATGCGCTCAATGACATTGAAAAGAGCATCATCCTGGAGCAATACCATGACCTGCCCAACTTCGGCCAGGGGGACGCCGTCAACTATGAGGCGGTGATCGCCGCCGGCCCCACCATCGCCCTGAACGTAACCAGCATCAATGACGGAAGTATCGATGCATCCGACGCCCTGGCAGAGCAGCTGGGGGTACCGGTGGTGATGGTGAGCTCCGACCTATTGGATGCGCCGGCAGTCTACCGGTTTATGGGGAAGCTCTTCGGTGTGGAAGAGCAAGCGGAGGCTCTGGCCGCCTACGCGGAGGAGACCTTCAACGCCATTTCCAGCCTGGATATTCCCCATGAAGAAAAGGTGCGCATTTACTACGGCAACGGTGAAGATTCCCTAGAAACCGCCCCCGCCGGTTCTTCCCATGGCCAGCTCATCGACCTGGTAAACGCCGTCAATGTGGCGGATCTGGAGCTGGGGGACGGTTCCCGGGTGCAGATCTCAGCGGAGCAGCTGCTGGCTTGGGACCCGGATGTGATCATCGTCAACGGAGAACCTAAGGCGGATATGACCGGCAGCGCCGCGGCGGAGGCCATTCTGGCTGATCCCCTATTCGCCACCCTAAAAGCCGTACAAAACGGGGCGGTCTACGGTACCCCCAATGCGCCTTTCAGCTGGGTGGACCGGCCTCCGGGACCCAACCGCATCGTCGGTATGCGTTGGCTATCCGGCCTGATCTATCCGGAATACCTGGACTATGACGTGGATGAAGCGGTGCGGGAATTCTTCCAGCTCTTCTATCACGTGGAGCTTACGGACGAACAACTCACACAGCTTTACAACGGCACCCTTTAAGTTCCCGTCAGCCGGTACCATGCCCGAAGGCCTTTGCCTTCGGGCATGTTTGGCTGTCGAAAAAGTGGCTTGCGCCACTTTTTCGAGGTGTTCATAGCTCCCTTGCGCCTACGGCGCGGCCAGG
>UQRU01000076.1 GCA_900543475.1 uncultured Eubacteriales bacterium | reverse complement strand
TCCTTCGGTGGTACTGTTTCTTACTATTATTATACGCTATTTCTCGTCAAAAATCAACCATTTGTTGTGACAGAGCCTTTTTATTTTACCGTACCTTTTTAGCATAAGGTGGGCATAGCAAGAGGATATTGCAAGCAGGCCGTCCCGGTGGGGGACGGCCTGTTGGTTTATCAGTGGCCTCTGCCGTGCTGTTGGCCGTGCCCGTGCCCATGGCCGGCGCCGGAGGTGGTGGCGCCGGAGGCACTGCCGGACAGGCTGTCGATCAGGTCATAGAGCTCCCGCATGGTCATGTGGGATACATCTTCAGCGGTGATGCTGGGATCTAAGGCCTGGACCTCCAGCAGCGCCTGGTATTTGCCATAGGAAAGCCCCGCTTCGTGGGCTTCTGTCAGATCGTCGTAGCTGGCAGCATAGCAATAGGTATTTCCATGGCCTTTGGCGCAAGCGCGGACCTGGTTCAATAGGTGTTGGCAGTGCTCCGCATCTCCGCCGATCACGCCAATGGTCACCAAGCCGTCCTGGGATAAGCAGCTGGTGATGGCTTCGCTGGATAACACCTGCTCGAGGGCTGCGTCATAATCCAGGTATTTTATATCCAGGGCCGCAGCCAGGGCTTCCCCGTCGGCGTTGTAGCCCGCCACGGACACCACCTTGTCAAACCGGTTGATGCCCAGCTCGATGGAAGGGTTTACATCGATGCTGATGTAGGAAGTGGGGATGAAATATAACCAATACCCCCCTAACCCTAGCAGCAGAAACAGGAAACAGGCCAAAACCGGCGCCAACCGCCGGTAAGCCGGGGCGGGGCCATGGGCATAGTTCCGGGTCTTGCCGGCCAAGAAGCGGCGGGTGCGCTCCTTGAGCGCGTCCTCCGCGTGAACGCTATCAAAGGCCGCCCGAATCCGATCTTGCATTATGCCTCACCTCCCAGTTTTTCCTTGAGCAGGGCTTTGGAACGGGTTAAAAGGGTATAGACGGTATTGGTATTCTTCCCTAAAATTTTGCTGATTTGGGGGGCGGTATAGTCCTCGTAATAATGCAAATAGATCACATCCCGATATTTCTGCGGCAGGGAAAGCACCGCCTCCAGCACTTCCCTATGGTCGGGCGGTATGTCTGCCGCTTGCTCGCCAATGGCTTCTAAAGGCAAGGTTCGGCTTCGAAAAAAGCTTTTACGAAGATCTTTACAGGCGTTGATGGTCACCCGGATCAGCCAGGCCCGCTCATGGGCGGCATCTGAAAAAGGGGAGGAGCGCAGGACATATTTCAAAAAAACCGTTTGAAATATGTCCTCAGTATCCGCATAATTCTTCAGATGAATCATGCAAAGCCGGCGAACGGTATCCCCATACCGCTCAATGGCTCCGGTTACCTCCTGCTCGCTCCGCATACAAACTTCCGCTCCTTTTTACCGTCTACAGCCGTGGCGTAAACCGCTACCCTGGTTGTGGCAGCCCCGGGAGGCTACCCGGTTGTCACATACGCCGTCCCCGTCCAGGTCAACATAGCCTGGACAGCCGGCCTGTTGGCAGCGGCCTTGGGCCATTCCACAATTGTCGCAGATCCCGTCTCCATCCTGGTCCGCATAGCCCAGGCAACCTACCGGGTTCCTACCACAATTATCGCATATTCCATCCCCATTTGCATCCTGCCAATTGCATTGGCTCCCCGCTAGATCGCAGACCCCGTCCCGATCCGTGTCCACATAATTGCGGCCCCGCCTAGGTCCCACAGCATATGCCGTGGCCATACATAGGCCCAGAACCAAAATCAGGATCAGAATGCCGGTTAGTACGCGTTTCATTTTCATACGCTCCTTTTTATTTCATTTGCTTTTTCAGCTTCATATACAACACGATGCACCGGCGCAAATCCATTCACTTGACCCAAAATATTTTAATGGGGAAGAATCCAACCAAGAAAAGGGAAAATATAGCTTCGGCATGCTCTTCCATATGCTATAATTTATATATGCGTTACCGGGCCATAAGCCGGTATCCTTTCTAGGCGCACATTCGCCAAAGGACAAATATGCCCGGCAAAACCCGGAAAGGAGGAACCCCCATGCAGATAAAAAGGAGCAAGGAGGCCATCTTGACTGCGGATACATATTTCGGCATAGCCCGGGCCTTCCCCCAGCCCCAGAAGGCGCTGGGGGACGTGGCCAGCTTCCTGGCGGGAGAAATGGCGGTGACGTCTCTGTGAACCGGGAATCGCGTACCATACAGCCCCTGCTGCTGCCTGGGGAACAGGCCCTGGCCCAGGGGCATATGCTCTTTGCCGGCATGGACGCGGAAGCCTTGCAACAGACCTTGGCCTTGCTGCAGGCTGTGAAGCGGGATTATCCAAAGGGCGCCTATTTGAACCGGATCGCTTTCCCCATGGCCAGCTTTGGATTGGTGTTGCGAGGGGCTGTGCAGGTCTACATGGACGACATCCAAGGGGATAGCATGTTGATGGCAAACGTGGGGCCTGGGGATTCCTTTGGGGAGTCCATCGCCTATCTGGGCATCGATGCGCCGGTATATATCCGGGCGGCGGCGGACGCTACGGTGCTCTGGCTCAATCCCGGCAGCTTGCGGATGACGCCTATGGGCCCCGATACCCAGGCCCTTAGCCACCGGTTTACCGCCATGCTGGCCCGGCGTACCCTCAGCATGAACGACCGGATCCAGATCCTTTCTAAAAGCACCCTCCGGGGCAAAATATTGGCCTTCCTATCCCAATATGCGCAAAAATATGGCCCCTCCTTTACCATCCCCTTTGACCGGCAAAGCCTGGCAACCTATTTGGGCGCCAATCGAACCGCCCTTTCCCGGGCCCTTTCCAGTATGCGCCGGGACGGGATCTTGGATTACCATAAAAACCATTTTACGGTGCGAGAACCCATGCAACCAGAATAACCCCTGGAAAACAAATTTGAATTGCGTTGCCGATGCAACGCAAATTTTCTTTACCTGCGGGTATAATCCATACAGTGAACAAGGCGGCCTGGACGCCGCCTGAAAGGAGATACCCATGATGAAGAAACGCATTGCCCTATGGATGGCTATCTGCATGATCGCCCTGCTGGCGGCGGCCTGCGCCCAGCCCGCCCCGGCGGAGGAACCCCAACAGACCGCCCAAGCCGCCCCCGCCGAGACCCCGGCGGCAGAGGAGACGCCGGCGGTAGAGGAGACGGAGGCGCCCCCGGCGCAAAAGGCTACCGTCCGGTTGGGCGGGCTGAAAGGGCCTACCTCCATGGGCATGGTGAAGCTGCTGTCCGATGGGGAACAGGGACTGACCCAAAACAACTATGAATTTGTGATGGCCGCTTCTGCGGATGAGCTGACCCCCAAGCTTCTGCAAGGGGAACTGGATGTGCTGGCTGTGCCGGTGAACTTGGGCGCCATCCTATACAACAATACGGAGGGCGCGGTTCAGATGGCGGCAGTCAATACCCTGGGAGTGGTGTACATCCTGGAAAAGGGCGGCGAGGAGATCAATAGCCTGGAAGACCTGAAGGGCCAGACCATCATGGCCACCGGCAAGGGCACCACGCCGGAATTCGCCCTTTCCTACCTGCTGAGCCAACATGGCTTGGAGCTGGGCACGGACGTGACCGTGGAGTGGAAGAGCGAACCCACTGAGACCATTGCCGCCATGACCCAGATGGATCATGCCATTGTGATGCTGCCCCAGCCCTTTGTCACCGTGGCCCAAGGCCAGGTGGAGGGCCTGCGGATGGCCCTGGACCTTACCGCCGAATGGGAAAAGCTGGATAACGGCAGCCAGTTCATCACCGCCGGGCTGGTGGTACGCAAGGCCTTTGCGGAGGAAAACCCCCAGGCCCTGGCCACCTTCCTGGAGGAATACCAGGCGTCTACGGAATACGTCAACAACAACATCCCCGAAGCCGCGCAGCTGGTGGAGCAATATGACATCGTAAAAGCGGCGGTGGCGGAGCAGGCCATCCCCTATTGCAACATCGTCTACATAGATAAGGAGGAAATGCAGACCGCTGTGTCCGGTTACCTGCAAACCCTCTATGACCTGAAGCCCGATTCGGTAGGCGGCGCCATGCCTGGGGACGACTTCTATTATTATGGGGAATAGGCATACCCTGGAAAAAGCAGGAGCAGTGGCATTTGCCCTGCTCCTGTGGCAAATCGCCGCCATGGCCCTCGATCAGCATCTGCTATTGGTCTCCCCTGTGCAGGTGCTTTTTCGCTTTGGCACCCTGTGCCTGGAACCAGGCTTTTTACAAACCATTGCCTTTAGCCTGCTGCGTATCGCCGGAGGCTTTTTCCTGGCCTTTCTCCTGGGCACCGGCCTGGGTATCCTGGCGGGCCGCTGCCGGTATGTGGAACTGTTCCTCTGGCCCTTTATGCTCACCATCAAATCCGTACCCGTGGCTTCCTATGTGATCCTGTGCCTGATCTGGCTTAGCTCCGCCCAGCTGCCGGTATTCATTTCCTTTTTGATGGTGCTGCCCGTCCTTTACAACAATGTGCTACAGGGCTTTAAAACCGCCGATCCCAAGCTTTTGGAAATGGCCGGCCTCTATGGCGTGCCCTTTGGCCGCCGGCTTGTATTCATCCATTTGCCCCAGATCAAGCCCTTTTTGCTCTCCGCCTGCGGGGTTGCCTTGGGTATGGCCTGGAAAGCTGGGGTCGCCGCAGAGGTGATCGGCATTACCAGCGGCTCCATCGGGGAAAAGCTGTATGAATCCAAAATATACTACAATATGGCGGACCTGTTTTGTTGGACCGTGGTGATCATCCTGGTGAGCTTGGCCTTTGAAAAGGCTTTCCTTTGGGTCCTGCGCCGGTGCTTTAGGAGGTTGGAACGGCTATGAACGATATCCGGATGGAACATATTGACAAGCGTTTTGGCCCTAAAACGGTGCTCAGGGACTTTTCAGCCCGCTTCCCCATTGGCCAGGCTACCTGCATCATGGGCAGTTCCGGCTGCGGAAAAACCACTTTGCTACGGGTCCTGCTGGGCTTAGAGCAGCCGGACGCAGGCCGCATCCTTGGCCGTCCGGAACGGATGGGGGCGGTATTCCAGGAGGATCGCTTGCTGGAGGGCTTCTCCCCTTTGGCCAATATCCGCCTGGTCACCGGCAGAAAGATCTCCCGGCAGGTCATCCAAGCCCACTTGGAGGAGCTGGGCCTGGGGGGTTGCCTTCGGGACCCGGTCTCCACCCTCAGCGGCGGGATGCAACGCCGGGTGGCCATTGCCCGGGCCGTTTTATACGATCCCCCGCTGCTGGCGCTGGACGAGGCTTTTAAAGGCTTGGATGCGGATACCCGCCTGCGGGCCATGGAATATGTTCGGGCCCACAGCCAGGGTCGGACCCTGGTCATTGTGACCCACGACCCCCAGGAGGCGGCCTTTTGGGGGGTGGAGACCATCCATATGGCGGCCCTGGGGGAGTAGGGTTGCCCAGGGGTTCGCAGTGCGGCTCGGGCCCCCGGGGGGGCCTGGGCCAGCACAGCGGCGGAGCGCTACGCCCAGGCTGCCGCCCCGGCGACCCCAGCCTCTTCGGGCGGCAGCGCCCGAGGGCTCTTCCTTTTGCAGCCCCGGCGCAGTCACAATGCCCCGTTGGAATGTTTTCCCCTTGGCCGTGTCCGGCTTCGGTAAGTAGAACCCTACGGAAGCTTTGGATACCCCGGGGTTAGGATGGGGTGGAAGGGATAAAGGGGCCCTTCCGGTAGGAGGGTATGGCCCAGGCCCCCGGGGGGGCGGCGGGCGCGCGAAGCGCGCACAAAGGCGGGGCGGGGCCCGAAAGGCCCCGCCCCTGCTTTGGTTTTTCCCGGAGGCCAGAGGCCTCCGGGAAAAACGCCGCCGCCCCCCCGGGGGCCTGGGCCGCTAGCCGCCGATCTGGACGGGAAGACCGTCCCGGCCCAGGATGGCGGCCAGGTCGTTTAGGTCCTCTTCATGGAGCTGAGGTACTCCGGCGTAGGCATAGGGGAGGCCCATCTTGGCGTATTTGCTCTCCCCCATCTGGTGGAAGGGAAGCAGCTGGACGGACTTGGCCCCCAGCCGATGGAAAAGGGCCCGGAACGCCTCCATATCCGCCGGCGCATCGTTGAACCCCGGGATCACCGGGACCCGCAGCACCACCGGGACGGGCTGCGAAAGGGCATAGGCGATGTTTTCCAGGATCTGCTGGTTATCTACCCCGGTGTAGGTTTGGTGTTTGGCGGGGTCGTAATGCTTCAGGTCTATGTGGGCGGAATCCAGCAGGGGGAATACCTTTTGAAAGGTGGCAAGGGGAACGCAGGCGGCGGTCTCCATGCTTACGTTTACCCCCCGCTCCCGTAGCTGCCTGCATAAGGCGGCGGCAAAGTCCGCCTGCAACAGCGGCTCCCCGCCGGAGAGGGTCACGCCGCCGCCGCTTCGGTCGTAAAAGGGCTTATCCCGCATGGCCTCGGCCAACACTTCCTCCAGGGTATAGGCCCGGCCGGTGGTTTCGGCCCCCAGCTGCTCCGGCTCCATTTTTTGGGATTCCGGGTTGGCGCACCACCGGCACCGAAGATTGCAGCCCTTGAAAAATAAGGTGGTGCGAATGCCGGCCCCATCATGGAGGGAGAACTTTTGTATGTTGAACAGGATACCCTTCATAATCCATGCGCTCCTATGGTGTTTTTGTACATTATAAACCATCCCTAGATCGGTGTAAACGGCAAAAGCAAGAATAATCACTTTCGAATGAAAATAAAAAATATTCTGATATAAAGTATACGCGTTGACATTGAAACAAAAGGTTTTTATAATATAGGTGTAACCATAGCGGCAACCCGGAGGAGGGCGAAAAATGGCACGATATACCATGGGCATTGACGCAGGGGGCACCAAGGTGGCCTATGGCCTGTTTGATGCATCGGGCAGGCTAGTGCGCCGGTATGAACATCCCACGGATGTTCAGGCAGATGGGCCGGCCTTTTCCGACCAAATGGTAGACACGGCTTACCGTATGCTAGAAGCCCAAGGCATCGGGCCGGAGGATCTGGAAGGGATCGGGATATGTATGCCCTCCTTTATCCTGTATGACCAGGGTTATATCTATTTGACTTCCGCCATGACCAACATCCGGGATTTCCCCATGCGGGACTATATTTCCGCCCGGCTCCCCACCCGGGTGGTACTGGATAACGATGGCAATGTTGCCGCCCTGGCGGAGCACCGGCATGGCGCGGGCAGAGGCAGCCGGCATATGGTTTATATTGCTGCGAGTACCGGCATTGGCAGCGGCATCATCATCGATGGCAAGGTATTTCACGGCAGCTACGGCTGGGCGGGGGAGTGCGGCCATATGCTGGCCACCCCGGAGGCTGGGCTGGAATGCGGCTGCCAGAACCAGGGCTGCTTCATGTCTTACGCTTCGGGCCGGTATATCGCCCTGCATGCAAAAGCCAGGCTGGATGCAGGGACGCAAAGCATTCTCCGGCATATCCCAGAGCCCAGCGCCAAGGATATCCTGGAGGCATATCATAAAGGGGACGCCCTGGCCAAGGAACTGGTAGATCAGATGGCCCAATACATGGCGGTATGCATATTCAATATCTACCAGCTGCTCAATATCAACCTATTTGTGTTTGGCGGGGGCTTGGTAAACTTTGGGGAAGTCCTGTTTGGCCCCATGCGGGACATCTTCGATGGCTATAACCACATTCCTCAACCTGTCTACTTCCGCTTTGCTGCGCTGGAGCAGGATTTTGGCATCATCGGCGCTGCGGAGCTGGTCAAAGAAGAATAGAGCAGCCAGCGGCTGCGAAAGGAGCGAATCATGACGGATACATTCGGCCCGTTAAATCCCAGGACAGCCAGTATGCGGGAGCGGATCCTGGATACCCAGCCTACGGTGTGCACGGAGCGCGCCATTCTTACCACCAAGGCCTATCGGGCCCATGAGCAGGAGCAGGTGATCCTGCGCCGGGCCTATACCCTGGACGCGGTGCTGCGAGGCATGTCCATTTACATCGATCCGGAAGCCTTACTGGTGGGCAACCAGGCCAGCGCGGACCGGGCCGCCCCGATTTTTCCGGAATATGCCATGGATTGGGTCATCAACGAATTGGACCAATTTGACCAGCGGGATGGCGACCGCTTTACCATCACGGAGGAAAATAAGCAGGTTCTACGGGACATCTATCCCTATTGGAAGGGCCGCACCCTACAGGATAAGGGCTATGCCGCATTCCCCCAGCGGGCCAGGCTGTTTTACGACCTGGGGATCATCAAGACCGAGGGGAATATCACCTCTGGGGACGCCCACATCGCCGTGGATTACGGCCGGGTGCTTCGGGAAGGGCTGAAGGGCTACCGGGCCAGGACCTTGGAAGCTCAGGAAAAGCTGGATCTAACCGACTTCCAGGACCTGAAAAAGAGCTATTTCTATCAGGCCATCCTCATCGTGTTGGACGCGGTGGAGGCTTATGCCCTGCGCTTTGCGGAGCTTGCCCAGGCCCAGGCCGCTTCCGCCACCCCGGAGCGGGCAAAGGAGCTTTTGGAGATCGCCAGGATCTGCCGCAAGGTGCCCATGGAACCGGCGGAGACCTTCCATGAGGCCCTGCAAAGCGTCTGGTTTCTCCATGTGATCCTGCAAATCGAATCCAACGGCCACTCCCTGTCCTATGGCCGGCTGGACCAATATTGCTTCCCCTATTATGAAAGGAGCCGTCAGGCCGGCATGACCGAGGAGCAGGCTTGCGAGCTGCTGGAAAACCTGTGGTTGCGCACCTATTCGGTAAACAAGATCCGCAGCTGGTCCCATACCCGCTTCAGCGCCGGCAGCCCCCTTTATCAAAACGTCACCATAGGCGGCCAGACCCCGGATGGTAAGGATGCGGTCAATCCCCTAAGCTATCTCATCCTCAAGACCGTAGCCCGGTGCCATTTGCCCCAGCCTAACCTGACCGTTCGCTATCATAAGGGCCTGTCCGACGACTTTATGGCGGCCTGCATCCAGGTGATCCGCTGCGGTTTTGGTATGCCCGCCTTCAACAACGATGAGATCATCATCCCGTCCTTCCTGGCCCTGGGGGTCAAAAAGGAGGACGCCTACAATTACAGCGCCATCGGTTGCGTAGAGGTGGCGGTCCCAGGCAAATGGGGTTATCGCTGCACTGGCATGAGCTTTGTCAACTTCCCCAAGACCCTGATGATCGCCCTTAACGACGGGGTGGACGTGGACAGCGGCAAAGAGATATATCCTGGCTGCGGCCATTTCCTTCAGATGGAGTCCTTTGACCAGGTGATGCACGCCTGGGATACCTTTATCCGGGAATTCTGCCGCCAGGCGGTGATCCTGGATTCCGCGGCGGATATGGTGTTGGAGCAGGAGGTGCCGGATGTGCTCTGTTCCGCCCTCACCGAGGATTGCATCGGCCGGGGAAAACACCTGAAGGAAGGCGGCGCCATTTACGACTTCATCAGCGATTTACAGGTGGGCATCGCCAACCTGGGGGATTCCCTGGCGGCCATTAAAAAGTGCGTCTACGAGGACCAGAGCATGACCCGGGAAGAACTGTGGAAGGCCCTGATGGAGGATTTCGCAGGCCCGGAAGGGGAACGGATCCGCAAGCTGCTCCTGGCCGCCCCCAAATACGGCAACGACAACGATTATGTAGACAGCCTAACGGTGCAGGGCTACAACAGCTATATCGACGAGATCGCCAAATACCACAATACCCGGTATGGCCGGGGCCCCATCGGGGGCCGGTATTATGCGGGCACCTCCTCCATTTCCGCCAACGTGCCCCAGGGGGCAGGCACCTGCGCCACCCCGGACGGCCGGCACAAGGGAGACCCCTTGGCGGAGGGCTGCTCTCCCACCCACGCGGCGGACGTGAACGGCCCCACCAGCGTGTTCCAGTCCGTGGCCAAGCTGCCTACGGATAAGATCACCGGCGGCGTGCTGCTGAACCAGAAGGTGGCCCCTGCCATGCTGGAGAAGCCCAGGGACCGGGAAAAGCTGCTGCTGCTCCTGCGCACCTTCTTCGATGTGCTCCATGGTTTCCACGTCCAGTACAATGTGGTTTCCCGGGAGACCCTATTGGACGCCCAGGTCCATCCGGAAAAGCACCGGGATCTGATCGTCCGGGTGGCAGGCTATTCCGCCTTCTTCAACGTGCTTTCCCGCCAGACCCAGGACGACATCATCGCCCGCACCGAGCAAGTCCTTTAGGTGCTGCGCGCATGGCGGTGCTACGCGCAGGTTGGCCCTGCGCGGGCGGCGGTGCTGCGCGCAGGTTGGTAGGCGCGCAACAGCGGCTGCGGACGCCCTGGGGCAAGTAGCCCGCGGCGGGCGGTTTCCACCGCCCGGGCCCGTAGGCCATGGGCCCGGGCTTTGCCCTGGGGGCGAAACCGTTGCCGCGCCCCTTTCTGACAGCGTTTCGTGCGCCCGGCCCCATAGAGCGTGGGGGCACCTGTAAAATGAAAGTAGACACTCATAAAAAGTATGGGTATCTACTTTTTTCGTGGTAAGATAAAGAAGATGAA
>UQRU01000075.1 GCA_900543475.1 uncultured Eubacteriales bacterium | reverse complement strand
TTCTCGCCGCCACCGGCGGCCTGCGAAGGATTCGCAGGATAAAATGGTGTTAACCATTTTATCGAGAAATAGTATGACCACCCAAAAACGTCCAAAGGACACGCGAAAGCGTGTCCTTTTTTTGCATCTGCGGCACGAAACCTCCATGTGCTGCAGGAAAGCTGTCAAACTGCATATTCCCAAGCGGCTTTTTTTGGAATTCTGCATAAATATTGCAAAAAGGTTTGCATTTTGCGAAGAGCCGTGTTATACTGTGTGAGCGACACAAAATAGGATTCAAAAATGCAACATTAAAATTGAAAATGGCACACGCAAAGAACTGAAAGGGGTAATGGAAGTATGTCTCACAAGTATGTATACCTATTCACCGAAGGAAACGGTGGAATGCGGGAACTCCTGGGCGGAAAAGGCGCTAATTTGGCCGAAATGACCAACATTGGACTGCCGGTCCCCCAGGGGTTTACTATTTCCACGGAAGCCTGTACCAAATATTATGAAGACGGTCGTCAGATCAATGACGATATCAAGGCCGAGATCATGTCCTACGTGGACAAGCTGGAGGAGATCACCGGCAAGAAGTTCGGCGACCACGAGAATCCGCTGCTGGTTTCCGTCCGTTCCGGCGCCCGCGCCTCTATGCCCGGCATGATGGACACCATCCTGAATCTGGGCCTGAACGAGGACGTGGTGAACGTCATGGCCGCCAAGTCCGGCAATCCCCGCTGGGCGTGGGACTGCTACCGCCGGTTCATCCAGATGTACTCCGACGTGGTCATGGAAGTGGGCAAGAAGTATTTCGAGGAGCTCATCGACAAGATGAAGGCCGAGCGGGGCGTCAAGCTGGATACCGAGCTCAACGCCGACGACCTCAAAGCCCTGGCCGAGCAGTTCAAGGCCGAATACAAGGCCAAGATCGGCAAGGATTTCCCCTCCGATCCCAAGGAGCAGCTCATGGGCGCGGTCAAGGCCGTGTTCCGCAGCTGGGACAACCCCCGTGCCATTTACTACCGCCGGATGAACGACATCCCCGCCGATTGGGGCACCGCCGTCAACGTGCAGATGATGGTATTCGGCAACATGGGCGATACCTCCGGTACCGGCGTGGCCTTTACCCGGAATCCCGCCACCGGCGAAAAGAAGCTCTTTGGCGAATTCCTGATGAACGCCCAGGGCGAGGACGTGGTGGCCGGCGTGCGCACCCCCCAGACCATCGACCAGCTGGCCAAGATCATGCCCGAGGCCTATCAGCAGTTCGTGGATATCTGCGACAAGCTGGAGCACCATTATCGGGATATGCAGGATATGGAGTTCACCATCGAGGAGAAGAAGCTCTTCATGCTCCAGACCCGGAACGGCAAGCGCACTGCCGCCGCCGCTTTGAAGATCGCCTGCGACCTGGTGGACGAGGGTATGATCAGCGAAGAGGAAGCGGTGATGACCGTGGACCCCAAGCAGCTGGACGCTTTGCTGCATCCCCAGTTTGACGCTGCCGTCCTCAAGAACACCAAGCCCATCGGCAAGGGCTTGCCCGCCTCCCCCGGCGCTGCCAGCGGCCAGATCGTATTCTCCGCAGACGACGTCATCAAGTGGGTCGGCCGGGGCAAGCGGGTCATCCTGGTGCGCCTGGAGACCAGCCCGGAGGATATCGAAGGTATGCATCATGCGGAGGGCATCCTCACCGTGCGGGGCGGCATGACCAGCCACGCGGCGGTGGTGGCCCGGGGCATGGGCGCCTGCTGCGTATCCGGCTGCGGCGAGATCCAGATGGACGAGGAAAACAAGTGCTTCAGCCTGGACGGCCGGGTGTTCAAAGAGGGGGATTACATCTCCCTGGACGGCTCCACCGGCAACATCTACGGCGAGAAGATCCCCACTGTGGAAGCCGAGATCAGCGGCGACTTTGGCCGGCTCATGGGCTGGGCGGATAAGTATCGCCGGCTGCGGGTGCGCACCAATGCGGATAACCCCCACGACGCTTCCATCGCCATGAAGTTCGGGGCGGAGGGCATCGGCCTGTGCCGCACCGAGCACATGTTCTTTGAAGAGGACCGTATCCCCGTCATGCGGGAGATGATCCTGGCCCCCAACGTCCAGGCCCGCCGGGACGCCCTGAACAAGCTCCTGCCCATGCAGCGCAAGGACTTCGAGGGCATCTACAAGGTCATGAACGGCCATCCGGTCACTATCCGGTTCCTGGACCCCCCGCTCCATGAGTTCCTGCCCAACAAGGAAGAGGATATCCTGGAGCTGTCCAAGACCATGGGCATCACCCCGGAGCGTCTGCGGGCTACCATTACCAACCTCCACGAGTTCAACCCCATGATGGGCCACCGGGGCTGCCGCCTGTCCGTCACCTATCCGGAAATTGCGGAAATGCAGACCCGCGCCGTCATCGAGGCCGCCATCAACGTACGCCGTGAGACGGGCATCAACGTGATCCCCGAGATCATGATCCCCTTGGTAGGCGAGGATAAGGAGCTGATCTACGTCAAGAAGATCATCGACAAGACGGCTAAGGAAGTCCTTGCGGAGAACGATATGGATATCCCCTATCTGGTGGGTACCATGATCGAGATCCCCCGGGCCGCCCTCACCGCCGATGAGCTGGCCAAGGAAGCCCAGTTCTTCTCCTTCGGCACCAACGACCTGAGCCAGATGACCTTCGGCTTCAGCCGGGACGACGCCGGGAAGTTCCTGGATTACTACTACGAGAAGAAGATCTACGAATTTGACCCCTTCGCCCGGTTGGACGTGGCCGGCGTGGGCAAGCTGATCAAGATGGCCGTGCAGCTGGGCCGCAGCGTCCGCCCCGACATCAAGCTGGGCATCTGCGGCGAGCATGGCGGCGATCCCTCCACCGTGGACTTCTGCCACCAGGTGGGCCTCAACTATGTGTCCTGTTCCCCCTTCCGGGTGCCCATTGCCCGGCTGGCGGCTGCCCAGGCCTGCATCCGGCACAAGAACGACTAACCGATTTTCCTTACCGCAAAGGGCCCCGGCCATTTGGCCGGGGCGCTTTTAGGATGCCGGGAAAGCGGTAGTAAGCCATTTTGCTAAGCCTTTCATGGCTCTATAAGGGGGATTTTTCAAAGGGCCGTCCTTATTCATGGGACCGGCCGTGCCGGCGGGCATAAAGATATTGGGCCAGGAAGCAAGCCAGAACGGCTACAGCCCAGAGCCGCGCCCAGCTTAACCCCAGAAATAAAAACGAAAGCAGACCGCCATACATTTCATAGGACGTCTGTTCCAATGGAATGGGGATGCTGGTGCCCACCAGGCATAAAAGGGATAGAACCAGCAGGCATTTTTGTTTCACCGACCCTGTCCAAACGGTTTTGCGCAGGGTGACGGCGGTGCCCACCACCAGGCCAAGTACCAGCAAAAATAGCCCCCAAGAAACAGCGAGCCGCAGGTAATTCAACGCTTGCGTCCATTGGAAGGTCAAAATCACGCTGCTGGCCCGAATACCAGCGGCAAAACATAAATAAGCGTCCATCAGGAGAAAGGCTGTCCATAGGGCTTTTAGCGCAGGATGCTTTTTCGCAAAGCGGCAGATCAAACCTAACGCCAAGAAGGGTAGAACAAAAAGCAGACCTACAAGGCCAAAAAGGAAACATAATACCAAGCCCGCTGCGATCGAACAATAGATCAAGCCCATGCCTATTCGTTGGGTGCGGGTATGGGGCGCTGGAAGGGAAGGGGGCGGGGAAGGGGCGGCGCTATGTTCGGCGGTCGGCTCCGTCTCCCCTTGTACCAGCGTATCCAAGGAAACGTGGAACAGCTCCCTTAGCTTTATCAGTTTATCCAGGTCAGGCACCGATGCGCCGGTCTCCCACTTGCTGATGGATTGCCGGGAAACACCCAGCGCCTCTGCCAGGTCGCTTTGGCTTAAGCCGGCTTCTGTCCGCAAACGGTAGATGGTCTCTCCAATATGCATAACCAATTCCTCCTGGTGGATGCTTACTTTAGTATAGGGCGGCGCTTATACAAAAGCAACCAGCTTCCCTTGACACGGGCGCAACCATTGGTTGCACCTGGCCTGGGAGCGGGCCGGGACCTTTCGGGGGGCGGCGGCGTTTGGCGGGCCGGGGCAAAGCCCCGGCCCAGCCAAACCAAAGCAGGGGCGAAGGCCCCTGCTTTGTGGGCGCTGGGCGCCCCCGCCGCCCCCCCCGGGGCGCAGGATAGCGCGCAGCCTAAATTGGGATTAGAAAACGTCCAAGATGAGCTTCACAAGGATCAGCAGGATCATGACGGCCATGATAGGCCGGATAAACCGGGCGCCGTTTTTGATGGCTAGCCGGCTGCCCAGGAAATTACCCGCGATGGCGCACACGGCCATGGGGAGGCCGGCGGCGAACCACACCTTGCCCCCCAGGATGTAGGTGACCAAAGCGCCGGTATTGCTGGCCAGGTTTACCACTTTGGCGTTGCCGCTGGCCTGCACCAGGTCCGTACCCAGCACGGTGCAGAATAGGATGATATAGAACGTGCCGGCCCCGGGGCCGAAGAATCCGTCATAGGCGCCCACTCCCAGGCCAATGAGCAAGGCATAAACAGCTTGCTGCAGCCGGGAAAGATCCCGATGCTTGGGGGTTTGTCCAAACCCTTTGTTCAAGGATAGAAAGAGGGCGGCAGCAGGCAGGAGCGCCATGAGGCAATAGCTCAGGTATTTTTCGCTCAGATGCATGGCCAGCAAGGCGCCCAGGGGAGAACCGGCCAGGGCGCCGGCAGCGGCAAATAGGGCGGTAAACCAGCATATTTTGCCCTTGCGGCCATATTGGATCACGCTGGTAAGGGTGCCCAGGCTCATGGCCAGCTTATTGGTCCCATAGGCGGTATGGATGGGGATTCCCGCCAGCAAGGCAGAAGGGACGCTGATGGTACCGCCGCCCCCGGCAATGGAGTCGGCAAAGCCGGCTAAGAACAGCAAGGGACAGACGATGGGCAAAACATGGGCCAAGGCGGGCATGGGCGGGACCTCCAGGGAAGAGACTAGGCTTTGGCGCGTCTTTTGGAATGAAACCCGTAGACCACCCAGTAAAAGGGAAGGCACAGTATAAGCCCAGCCAGGGTATCCAGGATGGAATGCTGCTTGATGAATACCGTAGAAGCGCAGATCAGGAGGGCGATCACCACGTACGCCTTGCGGAGCCATGGCTTGAAAGCAGGGCAATCATAGGCGGCGAACACCGCGGCAAACGAGCCCAGGGCATGGATGCTGGGCAGCACGTTGGTATTGGTATCCGCAGCGTAAATGGCAGCGATCATACGGGTAAAGAGGGTGTCCTTTTCAAAGGAGGTGGGACGCAGATCCTGCCCATTGGGGAAAATAAGGAAAAATACCAGGCTAAAGGTGAACCCCAAGGCAATGAACTGCATATAGCGGCGGAAGCAAGCCCCATCGCGAAAGCCTAGATACAGTCCTGTGCAGACCAAGAAGGGGAACCAGGCATAGTAGGCCAGCACAAAGGGTGGGCAAAAGGGGATGGCATCGTCCACCAGGGGCCAATAGGAGACCCAGTAATCGGATTGGGGTGTGATATAGCTTTCGATCCAAAAGAAAGCCGCCAGGTATACGGGCAGATATAGAGCCCAGAGCCAATGGCGGTTTTCCGGTGCGCGCAGGTCAAATTTCATAATATGCATGCGGCCCTTTCTATTTTTGATTAAGGATAAGCGGCAAGGCCTGATGAAGATTTTCCACGAGGATGCTTGCGCTACCTGCGGCATATTCTCCATCCAGGGTCCAGGGCATATCGGGGTTGGCGTCGATCCAGACCTTATCCGCAACGAAGAAGTGGATCATTTCCGGATCGTATTGCCGAGTCTGCAAGGAGACTACAATGCGGTTGAGGGCGTTCAGGGTGAGAGGCGCCTTGATGAGGGTGATCTCAAAAAGGCCATCATCCAGGGAAACCAGTTGCTTATCCAGGGAAAGCACCCCGCCAATGCTGGTGGCGTTGCTGATAGCGCCAAAGATATAATCCCCTTCAAAGCTGGCATTTTTGGAGCGCACGGCCAGATGTATAGGCCGGATATTGGGCAGATCCTTCATGCCCTCCAGCACATAGGCCAAATGCCCCAGCATGTTTTTGGAGCTTTGGGGGGTGCTGTAACTGGCTTCGGTAAAGGCGCCAAAGCTGGCCACATAGGAGAACCTGCGGCCATTGAAACTCCCCACGTCCAATCGTTTGGGCGTCCCTTCGATTATATCTTTGGCAGCGGTCAGCACATCCTTGGATAGTCCCAGGGATGCTGCAAAATCATTGGTGCTGCCGGCGGGGATATAGCCGATGGGCAGGTCCACACCGCTATCCAACAGGCCGCTCATTACTTCATTCATGGTTCCATCGCCGCCAATGCAGACCACCAGATCAAAGGAATGGGCGTTTTCACGGGCAATATCGGTAGCATGGCCTTGCCGGGCGGTACAGAACACTGTGCAAACATATCCATTGCTATTGAACAAAGCAATGATGTCCACAAGAAACCGGTTGGCCTTTCGCATACCAGCGGCTGGGTTGAGGATGAGCAGCAAACGCTTTTGCAAGGCTCCCAAACCTCCCATAAAGAATCCCCTCTCCTCTTATATGATGAGGAAAGACTAGCTATATTCTACAGGACAAACTGGTTCCCATCAATAGCAGGATGCAATGGCATTGTGAACATTTTGTTTCATCCTTGGGCTAGCTCGTCGATGCGGCGGTTGATCCGGCACAACTCCTGCATAATGGGGTCGGGGATGTGGGTATGATCCAGATCGTCCACCCGACGGCCTGCCACCCGCACCACCCGGGCGGGCACCCCTACGGCGGTAGCATCCGGGGGCACCGGGGAAAGCACCACCGCATTGGCGGCGATCCGGGCGCCTTGGCCCACGGTGAAGCTGCCCAACACTTTGGCCCCGGCTCCAACGGTCACATGATCTTCCAGGGTTGGATGCCGCTTACCCACGTCTTTGCCGCTGCCCCCTAGGGTGACCCCCTGGTACAACAGGATATCGTTCCCCAGGATGGCGGTTTCCCCAATGACCAGGCCGGTGCCATGGTCGATCACCAACCGGCGGCCGATCTGGGCGCCGGGGTGGATATCAATGCCGGTGCGGCGCTTGGCGCCCTCGGAGATCCAGCGGGCCAGGAAGCGCCGGTTCCGTTTATAAAACCAATGGGCGATCCGGTGGCAGATCAAGGCGTGAACGCCGGGATATAGCAGAAAAATTTCCAGCTTAGAATGGGCGGCCGGGTCTTTTTCCTGGTAAGCCGCCAAAAGCTCTTGTAATCGTTTCCACATAGATTATATATTTATCGATCAAACAATCCTATGGATAAATACCGTTCGCCGGTATCGGGCAATAGGACGATGATGTTCCTTTCTTGGTTTTCCGGGCGCTTTGCCAGCAAAGTCGCCCCGTGGAGGGCGGCGCCTGACGAGATCCCTGCAAGGACCCCCTCGGTGGCTGCCAACTCCCTAGCGGCAGTATATGCTTCCTCCGTGGTGACGGTGCAGATCTGGTCCATCAGGCTTTGATCCAGGTTTTTGGGGATGAAGTTGGCGCCGAGGCCCTGTAGGCCATGGGGGCCCGCCTTGCCGCCGGATAACAGGGGACTGTCCGCCGGCTCGATGGCCAGGATCTTCACGGCGGGGTCCTGCTCCTTGAGATACCGGCCCGTGCCCGTAAGGGTGCCGCCGGTACCTACCCCCGCCACAAACCAGGCCACTTGGCCTTCCATATCCCGCCAGATCTCCGGGCCGGTGGTAGCATAATGGGCCGCGGGATTGTCCGGGTTGTCGAATTGGCCGGGAATAAAGCTGCCGGGAATGGTGGCGGAAAGCCGCTCCGCTTCCCCAATGGCCCCCGCCATGCCCTCTGCCGCCGGAGTGAGCACCAGCTCCGCCCCATAGGCCCGCAGCAGCATCTGCCGCTCCTGGCTCATATTGTCCGGCATGGTCAGGATCACCCGGTAGCCCCGGCTTATCCCCAGGGCCGCCAGGCCGATGCCCGTATTGCCGCTGGTGGGCTCGATCACCACGCCGCCGGGTTTTAACAGGCCTTTTTTCTCCGCTCCATCCAACATACATCGGGCCACCCGGTCCTTGGCGCTGCCGGCCGGGTTGCAGGACTCCAGCTTGGCAAATAGCTTGCCGCAACAGCCCAGGGCCGCTTCGTAGCGGCGCAGCCGCAAAATGGGGGTGTTGCCGATGAGTTCGCCGATGTTGGATGCGATGGCCATGGTTGCCTCCTGAAACCTAGGGGAGGATCCCCTGAAATCAATTCCGACTGAATCAGTAAGAATTAAACTTAGGATACATGGAACCTAGCCCCTTTGTCAAGAGGGCGCGTATGGATTCCCCTGCCGAGAGGCAAAATGGCCGCGCTTTTCAAAAAATAGAAATTTTGTTATAATACATGCAACCCAATCGGATGTTCGTGCGTTTTATTCATATACAACCAAAAAACAGGGAGGAAGCGAGCATGAGAAAAGGTTTGCTCATATGGATATTGGCATTACTCCTGATGGCTACCCTATGGGGATGTGCGGCTAAGTCCGCCGGCGCTGACACTGCGGAATTTGCGGTGGAAGCCCCGGCCGCCGAGCCCCAGGCGGCGATGGTTACGGGCGAGGCTGAAATAAGCTATGCGGGGGGCGGGGAGAGCGGCAGCAGCTTTTCCCAGAATTATGGCGGCCACAAGGTGATCTCCACCTATGAGATGGAGCTGCGCACCGACGCCTTCGACGCCCATTATGAGGCCCTGGTCTCCAAGGCAAAGGCCATGGGCGGCTATGTGCAGTACGGCAACGTATGGGGCACCAAGCCCGAGGTCTATGGGGACAGCGGCCGCACGGCGGAGCTGACCTTCCGCATCCCGGCAGAGCAGGCGGAGGCATTTTTAACCTTTGCCGAGGGCAATGGGGAAGTGGCCCGCCAGAGCGTCAATACGGAGGACGTGACCCTGGATTATTACGACCGGGAGACCCGCCTGGAGGTGCTGCGCGCCCAGCTGGACCGGCTCCAGAGCATCCTGGTGGAAACCGACAACCTGGCGGATATCATCGAGCTGGAGCAGGCCATTTCGGACGTGACCCTGGAGATCGAGCAGATGACCACCCAGCTGCGCCGCTATGACGACCTGATCGACTACGCCACCGTGCATATTTACCTTTACGAGGAATCCCTCATCGCCGGCCCCGCCGCCACCAAGGGCTTTGGGGAGCGGGTCAGCGAAGGCTTCCGTTCCAACCTGAGCGGCGTGGGGGTGTTCCTGGAAAACAGCCTGGTTTGGCTGATCAGCGCCCTGCCCGTATTGGTCCTGCTGGCGGTGATCGCCCTGGTGGTGATCCTGATCGTGCGGGCCATTTGCAGAAAACGGAAGAATAAGCAGGATCCTAACAAAAACAACCGGCCGGCCAGTTCCGCACCCTGGAAGCTGCCGGAGAAAAAGACGGAGGACGACCATGGAAAGAAAGAATAGCAAGCGCGTCATCGTGTTCCTTTTGACCCTTTGCCTGCTGCTGGCAGCCACTGGCTGCAAGAGCGAGGAACAGATTCAACAGCAGCAGGTGGCGGAAAAGGCGGAAACCCCCATCTATGTGGATCTTCGCAGCACCATTACCGTCAACGGCAACGGGAAAGCCACCCAGACGCCGGATACTGCTACGGTGTATTTCTCCATCAATAATCAGGGGGAGGAATCCGAAGCCGTCCAGCAGGAAAACGCCCAGGCTACCCAGGCGGTGATCGACGCCCTTCTGGCCCTGGGGGTGGCCCAGGCGGATATTGAGACCAGCGCCGTGGACATTTACGAGCGGTACGATTACGACCAGGAGCCGCCTAAGGTCACCGGTTACCAAGCTTCCTGCCGGCTGACCGTGGTATTCCGGGATATTGACCTGGTGGGCGAGGCCATTACCGCGGCGGTGGCGGCGGGGGCCAGCGAGGTGCAGGGCCCGGAGTTCAGCCTTTCGGATGCCTCCGCCGCCTATCTGGAAGCCCTATCCGCCGCCATAGCGGACGCCCAGGCTAAGGCGGAAGCCCTGGCCGGCGGCGCTCAGGTGACCTTGGTGGAGACGCCGATCTCCATCCAGGAGACCAGCACCAACCGGAACGTGGCTGCCTTGACCATGGAGGCGGCTGTGGCTGAGGAAAAGGCGGAAGATGAAGCCGCTGTGGCGGCGCCTATCTCCGTAAGCGATATGGAAGTCACCGCCCAGGTCACTGCGGTGTTCGAGATCCGCTAAGGGTTCTTTAGAGAAAGGCCCCCCCCAAGGGGCGATGGTTTCCTATGCCACCGCCCCAAAGGGGGCCTTTTTATGTGTAGGTAAGGGGATAGGTGTAAATTCCGATAGGGATTGGGCAGGAGATACTTTGTGATATTGGCTCCGCCAAGGCCAGGGGCGGCCGCGCCCCTGGACCCCCGGCTGGGGGCGGCTCCGCCCCCAGACCCCTGAGAAGTTGCGGGGCGGAAGTGGAGGGCGGAAGGGGCGTGGGCCTCTCCCGGGGATGCAAAGGGTGTAAGGGGTGCTTCTCCAAGGGCTGCGAATGGCTCGGCCTTGGAAACCGCCTTTGGCGGTTTCCAAAAGGCTTTTGGGG
>UQRU01000074.1 GCA_900543475.1 uncultured Eubacteriales bacterium | reverse complement strand
AAATTTTTCGACAGCAAAACGCGTGGGGGCTGGGGCCTTTTGCCCCCTCCCCCCTCGCTTTTTGGGCGCTTCGCGCCCTGCCGCCGCCCCCCCCCGCCGCCCCGGATGCCGCTGCCCCCAAAAAGATACCATGAATCCCCAGGGAAAAGGAGGAAGGGGGACGGACAGCCGCTACTTTTTCTTTGGCAGCAGGGTAAAGAGGGTGAGCAAGGGGAATATCTCCAGCCGGCCCAACAGCATATCCAAGGTAAGGACCAGCTTGGATAGGACCGAGAAGGACCCGTAATTGCCCATGGGCCCCACCACGTTAAGCCCGGGGCCAATGTTGCTGATGCACGCCAATACGGAAGAGAAGGTGCTGGCAAAGTCCATATTATCCAGGGCAAGCAGCAGCACGGAGATCATAATAATGCCTACATATAAGGAAAAAAACACCATCGTGCCATGGACCACAGAATCCGAGACGGGCTTTTGATCCATTGTGACCCGGCGTATGGAGCGAGGATGCAGTAAGCGATGGATTTCTTTGCCGGCGGATTTCGCCAGGATAATGGCCCGGCTCACCTTGATGCCACCGCCGGTACCGCCGGCACAGCCGCCGATAAACATGACGAACAGCAGCATGCACCGGGAGAACTCTGGCCACAGGGAGAAATCCGTAGTAGCATAGCCGGTGGTGGATATGATGGAAGAGACCTGGAAAAAGGAATAGAGGAGGGATTTGGAGCCATAGACGGAAGATATATTCCAGGCGATCAGCAGTACCGCCGCGGCGATGATGCCAAGATACCAGCGCAACTCCTCATTTTTGAAAAAGTCCTTTACCTGTCCCAGCAGCAGGAAAAAGTATAGATTAAAGTTCATACTGAACAAGATCATGAAAATTCCGATGACCACGTCCACATAGGCGCTATCATACCAGCCAATGCTGGTATTTTTAATGCTGAAACCGCCGGTACCAGCGGCGCCAAAGGCATGGACCGCAGCGTCAAATAAAGGCATATCGCCCAACACCAGCAGCAAGATCAGCAAGACCGTCATGGCCAAGTAGATACAATATAGGATCGCCGCGGTATTGCGGGTACGAGGCACCAGCTTGGATACCTGGGGGCCAGGCACTTCCGCCCGCATAATATGGATGGAGCGTTCCTCCACAGCGGGCAGCACGGCCAGGACAAAGACCAAAATGCCCATACCGCCGATCCAGTGGGTAAAGCTGCGCCAAAATAGTATACCCATGGGCATTCCTTCCACCTGGGACAGGATGGAAGCCCCGGTGGTGGTGAAGCCGGAAACGGTTTCAAACAAAGCGTCCACAAAGGAGGGTATTTCGCCGGAAAAGATAAAGGGAAGCGCCCCATAAACGGACAAGGCTATCCAAGAGAGGGACACGGAGGCAAACCCCTCCCGGGCATAAAAATCCCGGGAACGGACCTTACATAACCGCAAAGGCCCCGCAGTGACCACCAGGGCCAAAATCGTCAGCAAAAAGGGCGCGGGGCTTTCCCCGTAATAGATAGCAATGCCCACTGGAAGCAGCAGCAGGGCGGCTTCTGTCAGCAGGGACATGCTCAAAACACGGGCTACGAGCCGGTAATTCATAGAAAGACTATGCCTCGTCCAAAATGGTGTTGAGTTCTTGCAGGCCTCGAATGGTGGTCACTACGATGACCGAATCGCCCGGCTCAATGGTATCATCGCCGGCGGGTATGATGCACCGCCCCCTGCGGATGATGGCCCCAATCAGAATGCCCGAGCGGATGGACATCTTCTTCAGCGGGATGCCTACGCACCGGGAGGTGGGCCGCACCCGGAATTCTAGGGCCTCCACCTGTTCGTCCGCCATTCGGTATAGGGTTTCCACATTGCTGCCGGTTGCGTTTTGCATCGCCCGCACATAGCTTAAGATCCGATGGGAGGTGATCTGCTTGGGGGATACGAAAATCTCCAGTCCGGAGCCGTCCAGCATGTTCAAAAACCGGGAGTTGTTCACCTTGGTGATGACCTTCTTCACCTGGCAGGATTGGGCGTACATGGATAGGATGATGTTTTCCTCATCAAAGCCCGTCAGGGAAATAAACGCGTCTGCGTTGAGCAGGCCTTCCTCGTGAAGCAGATCCTGATCTGTACCATCGCCATGAAGAATATCCGCCTTGGGCAACAGCCCGCAAAGCTCTTGGCAACGGGCCTCATCCCGTTCGATGATCTTTACATGCATACCGGATTCCAGAAGCTGCCGAGCTAGATAATAGGCGATACGCCCGCCTCCTACAATCATGACTTCTTTAATCCGCCGGTGCATGGTGCCCATGGAGCGGAAAAAGGCGTTGATATCCTGGGGCGCCGCCACTACGCTTAGCTTATCGCCCTGCGCAATCGTAAAATCCCCCTTGGGAATGATGGCTTCTCCATTGCGAATTACCACGCATACCAATATGCGGCATTGCCGAAACCGCCGGGGTAACTCCATCAGCGATAGGCCGATTAACGGGCTGTCTTCCTTTACCCGGAATTCCACAATTTCCACCCGCCCCTTGGCAAAAGGCTCCACATTCAGCGCCGAGGAAAACCGTAACATCCGGGATATGTCCCCCGCCGCCGCCATTTCCGGATTGATCGCCATGGATAGCCCCAGCTCATCCTTTAGGAAGATCATCTGCTGTTGGTATTCCGGGTTGCGCACCCGGGCAATGGTATGCTTTGCCCCCAGCTTCTTCGCCACCATACAACATAGGATGTTGAGCTCGTCCCCACTGGTGGCGGCAATCAATAGATCCGCCTTGGGTACGCCTGCTTCCATTTGGACCGTGTAGCTAGCGCCGTTTCCCTCTACACAATTTACGTCCAGCAGGTTCATGGATTGGTCCAGGCTTTCCGCCCGGTTGTCGATCACCGTTACATCGTGCCCTTCAGCAGATAGTTGCTCCGCTAGGGTGCTGCCTACCTTGCCATCACCCACGATCACGATATTCATATACCCTTGGCTCTCCTTATAGTGATTCTACCCTCTATCATAACATTTTTCTTGCTAAAAAGGTATACAGATTTTATGCGCTTTCGCCAGAGCTTATATAAAAGCTTTGACAAACGCAGCCGGTAAAAGCCGTTATGCGTTCGCTCCCCTTGGCAGCGCGCGCCCTGCTTGGGCCTTACTTCGGGGGCGCTGCCCCCGCGCCCCCGCCCGCTTTTAAAAAAGCGGGGGAAAACTGGCGCATCGGCTTTTCCCTTAAGATAACCGCTTTGCTTACGCCCCGCCCATCGGGGGCGGGGCGTCTCCGCGGCTGCTATTTTCCCATCGATCTTTAGACGGGCGTATGCTTTCGCCGCCCCCCGGCGGCGAAAGCATACGCCCCGTGCCTCCCAACGCAAAAAAACCGCCGGGCTAAGCCCAGCGGGTGCTTGGAAACGGCAAATTGCAAGTGTGTTTTTTCGCTTGTTTTGCGGAGCGGCCAGGGCCGCCCCGCAATAAGATGGGTGTGAAATTACGCGTTGACCTTCCGTACGGCCACGGCAGCGGCAACCACGGCAACCATGATCATGGCGAAGCCGATCACGCTGGCGTTGTCACCGGTCTTGGGGATGGACACGGTGGGGTCAAGGATGATGGGGGTGCTGTTGGCCTTCCAGGTAGCGGAATCGCTCTGGCTGTAGCTGAAGCCGAAGGCAGCCCGCAGGTTGGCGTTGGTCATGTAGACTTCCTTGTTCTCAACAGCCTTGCGGAAATCGGTAGCGCTGCCATTGTTCAGCCACTCATAGAGCTTCATGGTCTCGGTATCACCGGCATCACCATAGGTAACACCAACAACCAGATCATCAGCGTTACGAGTGAAAGTAGCAACCATCTTATCGGTGTCAGCCAGGCGGAAAGCAATGATGCGGTCATTGACGGCCACTTCATAGGAACCAACCTCGAACCAAGAACCATCCAGAGGCCGCTCGGAATAGACCTTCGCCTCTACCTTAGCGGTAGCGGTATCCAGGCAACGAGCCGCAAAGACGGGGGTCTCAGCGGTAGCGTTCATGCCGAGATTGTTGGAAACGAAGTTCTCGATGGAGTAGAAATGGGATACGCCATTGATCGTGCCATAGTAGTACACGCCATTGCCGCCGCCGCTAACATCGATGCCCTTCTGGCTTACGCCGCCCTCGATGGCGGTGAAGGTAACGTCAACCTTAGCATACTTTTCGACAGTGGAAGAGGGGCTGTTCTTTACCAGCTTGATGGCATAGTATACGTCAGCGCCGTTGACAGCGGTAGCCGCATCGTCAGCCTTGAAGTAAGAGGAGCCCAGTTCGCCGGTGGAACGGGTGAACTTGATGACGTCGATGGAATAACCAAAGTTGTCAGCAGTGGTGCTGTCGGCGGGCTTGGACCAAGTGAAAGCAGAAGCCACGGAGGCAATGCTCAGGACCATGACCACCGCGAGAGCGATAGCAAAAATCTTCTTCATTGTTTTTGTCCCTTTCAAAAATTGGATTGTGCCATTTCCTTTGCACAATCCAATATTATTTCATTTTTGTAATAAAGTCAACGCAATTATTTAATAAAAACGTAATCAAAATGACTTAGACATGCCAATATGAAAACTTGTTTACAAAATAATAGAATTTTATAGATTCCTTTCAATATAATTTGATTATTCAGATAAATTTCAGTTTAGCAAGAATATGAAAAACTACTTTCGATTTTTGAAAAACGTGAAAAACAAAAAAGCCCAAGAGGCATTCGCATAAGCGGGTTTTGCCCCCAGGCTTTATTTATATAGAGTTATTGGCAAGGCAAGAAGCTGTTTAGTCCATCCGGCGAGAAAGCTGCACCAGTTCCCGGGGCGTTTCCCGGCAACCGCCTTTGATCCAACGCGCCAGCAGGGTTTCATAGCCCCCCACCAAGAAGGTGGCCTGGTAAGCGATGGAGGCTTCTTCCATGCCGCTGTGCTGCAGCCGCAGCACAGCCATGGCCTGCTCGCAGCAAAGGGCGCGAATGTCCCCCATAAAGGCGTCGTCCCCATAGGGGCCTGCCAGCACTTCAAAGCAATCCCGGTTTTCGCCCACATAGGCAAAAAAGGCTTCCAGCAGAGGCGTAACATCATCCGCCAGCTCTTCCGGCGGATACTTTGCAAGGATGGCGTTTACGTCGCTGTACATGGTTTGTTCCAGCTGCGCAAGAACATCTTTGGGATCTTTATAGTGTACATATACGGTGGCGCGGGCCACGTCGGCAGCTTCAGCTAGTTCCTTTACGGTGACGTCTCCAATGGTCTTATGCCGCAGCAACTTCAAAAGTCCTTCTTGCAGTAGCTTGCGCGTGCGTCTAACGCGCCGATCGGTAATTTCCGGCATATGCGCCCTCCTTAACATGCTCATATTATACGCAGAATGTGAAATCTGTTTCTATTCCATTCTTATAGAGTAAGCCCGTTAACGGATGTTTGTCAATGCATTAAAAGTAACATTTTGTATTTATCATAAAAAATTAAGCTATAATTTAGGACAGCTTGTATTTTGAGGATCATCTCCATTTACCAGCTTTTGATGTTTTTGTTCCCGCAGGCTGTGCAGATATCCCAGTCCTACCACCACCGCAGCGCCTAATACATCTACGATCAGGTCTTTCATGGTATCCTGCAAGGCGGCGCGGCCCACCAGCTGGGTTCCATCCTCCAGGCGGAACTTTTGCATATTCAGGCCCAGCAATCCATCAAAAGTAAACTCATATATTTCCCACAGCACGCCGATTGTTACTGCAAAGCATAGGGCAAACAGGCAAACAAAGCCTGGGCTTAACTGCACCCACTTTCGTCCCAATCGGTTTAACCGGTCCACAACGATAAACCCTAGGGCGCCTAACATACCGCCGCTGAACGTGTGTAGCCAAGTATCCCAATGGGGCACGACATAAAAGAAATTACGCACCTCCCCCAAATAGATCGCACAATAGAGAAACAGAAAATATAGGATATACATGGCGTCTGATATGGGCCACGTCCATTTTTTCTGCAACATGTTGGGCAAAAACATGACCGCCAAGCCTAGGCAGCATTGGAGCAGCATCAAAACATAGTCGCTGCGGCAGCGTTCCCCTGGCTGGCTGGCGGCTTCTGGCGCTAAGGCACAGCCAATGCCGGCATAAACGATGGAACCCAGCAACGTAATTAACAGAATCAAGCCAATAATAGATTTTGCATCCCAATGTTTTTTTCGCATCATACACCCCCTGGCAAGAAAATTAGCCAGTTTGCAAAAGAAACTATGCAATTGGTCTTTGTATGTTTATGGTACCTTGTTTTGAATAGAAATGCAAGAAAAATATTAAGTAGCATTAAAGTAGATTAAAGTACACCGTAATTAACGGAAAAATTTTCCGAAAATTCCAAAATTTGCCGCTCGGGCTCCCATTCATTAGGAGCCCGAGGGATCAACATACTTATAGATCCAGCTTACAGTCTCCGTCTTTGATCCAGCCGGCCCGGCGCATGGGCCAGGCGATCAGGGGGGTCAGGACGGCGGGCAAGACGAAGCAAACCAGGATCAGGCTCACCCAGGACATGGGGGAACCGAAGCCCGGGGCAGCGGCCACGCCAATGGGCCCCACCAGGCCGCAGGTGCCCATGCCGCTGGCCACGGCGATGCCGTTTTCCATTTTGAAGAGGCAGGTGGCGATGGGGCCGGTAATGGCGGAAGCCAGGGTAGGGGGCAGCCAGATCAGGGGATTTTTGGCAATGTTCCCCATTTGCAGCATGCTGGTGCCTAGGCCCTGGGCCGCAACGCCGCCCCAACCATTTTCCCGGAAGCTCATCACGGCAAAGCCGATCATCTGGGCGCAGCAGCCGGCGGTGGCTGCGCCGCCGGCCAAGCCGGTCAAGCCCAGCATGGTACACAGGGCGGCGCTGGAAATGGGCAGGGTAAGCACCATACCGACGATCACCGAAACCAGGATGCCCATAAAGAAGGGCTGCATTTCCGTGGCCCGCATCACCAGGGCGCCAAACCCATACATAATGGCGCTAACGCCCGGGCCCACCAGGGCGGCCACAGCGCAGCCAAAGAGGATGGTCACGGTGGGGGTCACCAGGATATCCACTTTGGTTTCCTTGGAGACCGCCTTGCCCAGTTCTGCGGCCACAATGGCGGCGAAGAGGGTGCCCAGGGGACCCCCCAGGCTATTGGCCGCCGCGCCCACGGCGCATAAACAAAACAGCACCAGGGACGGCGCCTGCAAGGCATAGCCGATGGCTACCGCCATGGCGGGGCCGGTGGCCGCGGAACAAAACTCCGAGGCCTGGGCCAGGAAGGCCCAGCCGGTCTGGTCGGCGATGGCGTCGAAGATGGTGCCGATGAGCAGGGACGCAAACAAACCAAAGGCCATGGCTCCCATGGCATCTACAAAATACCGTTTTAAACTAATTTCGATTTGCTTCCGTGCCAGAAACGACCGGAAGCGGCTGGATTGATTTTCCATGGCGCAAGGCCCTCCCGCGTGTTATTCATCCGTATTTTATAGTATACCACATAATGGGGCCCGCAAGCAAAGCATGGGAATATCTTGGTGGGGCAAGTGGTGAAAAACCTGCAATTTTTCCAGAGAAATAGGGGATTTTGCCGGATGCTCGCCAATTCGGCACAGGGCGGCAAAGTTTGCACCAGCTTCCCCAAAGGCCGACAAAACATGGCAATATTGTTCCCTACCGCCGCGAAAAAAGCGGTGTTACAATCCAATCATCACAAACCGCAAGGATAATTTAGGAAACGGGCAAAAGCGCCCTACCCCCCGCGTGATATGGGGGAGCAAATACAGAAGCATGGAGGCATATGATGGCAAAATACCGTATTCTTTTGGCAGACAGCAGCACACAGTTTCAAAACCTGGTTCGGGATTCCCTCTCTATACAGGAGCAGATCGAACGGGTGGATGTGGTAAACGATGGACAGGCAGCCCTGGAGGCCTTGGCCAATACCCACTATGACGTACTTCTCTGCGATTTGATCATGCCCCGGATGGATGGCTTTGAGCTGCTGGAGCGGTTGGGCAGCGGCTTGATCGAGGACCCCCCCGCCGTGATCGTGGTAAGCGCCATGCGTCATGAGGATATGGTACGCCAAGCCTGTACCCTAGGCGCCCGGTATTTTATGGCCAAACCCGTAGAGCCGGACACCCTCTATAAACGCATCCTGGATATGTTGGAAAATACCTATACCCAGCGGTCCCAAACCTGTACCATGGGCGCCCGGCCCCAGACCTTGGATGAAAAGATCGCGTCCATTTTCCTGATCATCGGCATCCCCGCCCACATCAAAGGTTACCATTATTTAAGGGAAGCGGTGCGCATGGTATATTTTGAGCCCGCCCTCATCAACCGCATCACCAAAGAGCTGTATCCCGGCATTGCCAAACGGTTCCAGACCTCCGCCTCCAAGGTGGAGCGGGCCATCCGCCATGCCATCGAGGTGGCCTGGACCCGGGGCAAGATCGAGAACATCAACCAGATCTTCGGCTATAACATCTATTCTAAAAACGATAAGCCCACCAACGGGGAATTTATTGCCCTGGTGGCGGATAAGCTCATCCTGGAAAGCGCCCGGGAAAACGCCGGTAGGCCCGAGATCCAAAACGTGATTTGAGCTTGCTGCAAAGGGTTGGCCCCCTCCATCCTTTCTAGGCGGATGATCCGCGAAAATGCAGGAATCATTGCAAAAAACCAATGAAAATACTTTACAAGTTTACATTGATTTTACCAGGCATGGGTGCAAAAAAAGCCGGCGGGAATCCATAACCCCGCCGGTTCTTCACATGGTAGGCACAAAAAATACCCCTGAATATGGATAACTATGTGGATAATGTTGATAACTCCCCTGAAGTTATAAACATATCCCCATATAGAGGGGGGAAAGGCGGGTTTTGAAAAATATAGTCAAGGTGTCTTTTATAGGGAGAAAACACGACGGATGGAAAAAAGAATCCTGCAAAAAGTGATAAGATGACGCCGCCCTGGCATATGCTTTAATGCTTAGGCTAGGAGAGGAGCGTAAAAACATGGAATTGATCTGGAACGAACGCAACGGCGCGCGCGTGGTATATTGCGGGGTAGCCCAGGCTCTGGTGGAAGGGGAGGTGCCTCAGCTGCAGGACCGGCTTGCGGATACCATCCTTAGCGCCACCGGGGATGTGGTGCTGCTGGGGTTGGAGACGGCGGAAGGCTGCGTACGCATGGGCGGGGAGATCCGCTTGCAGCTGATTTGCCAGGATGCAAGCGGGGTCTTTGCCTTTACCTCCCGGGCGGCCTTCCGGCATACGGTGCAAACCGAAGGGGTCGCCACCGGCATGCTGGTGCGCGGGGTACCGGCCCTGCAATCCATGGAGGTCCAGCTGTCCGATGGCCGCATCACCCTCCACGCAGTGGCGGACATCACCCTGCGGGTGGTGGATCATGGCCCCGTCAAAGCCCTATGCGGCCTAGAAGGGGTGCCGGATCTAGAAATGCAATGCCAAAATATTTGCCTGCCCAAGCGGGAAGAGGTCTTTCGGGAGGTATTGCCCATCCGGGAAGAGGTGGACGCGCCCGGCGTGGAAGCCGTGCTGCAACGGGACGTGCTGATCGCCTTGCGGGATATACAGCCCGGCGAACAGGGAACGGAGCTTAGCGGTAGCCTTACCCTTTCCGCTTTGGTCCAGGATCAGGAAGGCCGTCTGTTCCAGCTCCATCAAAATATCCCCTTCACGGAGAACCTGGAAGTCCGGGGCGAGGCAGAATACCGGGCGGAATTGGCCCTGGAGGAAATACGGGTGCGCGCTGCCCCGGAATTTGGCCTGGTGGTGGTGGAAGGCAGGCTCAAAGTATGCCTCTATGCGGTGCGGACCTGGGAGGCCCAATTGCCCCAGGACCTGTTCAGCCCCAGCACCCCCTTCAGCTGCCAACAGGAAACCTTACGCTTGAGCGGGGAACTGGGCCCTGTCAATCACCGGCATACCCTCCATGAGACCGTCAACATCCCCAGCGGGATGCCCGAAGCCCAAAGGGTGGTTTATTGCGCGGTCCGGCCCGTGATCACCGCCGCCGCCGTAAACCAGGAGCGGCTTTGCATGGAAGGCTTGCTGGTGACCCGTATCCTTTATGAAGGCGCGGAGGGCAACATCTATGCCTTTACAGAGGATATCCCCTTTGAGACCGCCTGCCCGGCGCCAGAGGCCTCAGAAGCCATGGCCAGCGCCGGGGCTACGGCTATCGCCAGCGGCAGCGGTAGGGCCTTGGAGGTCAGCTATACCTTGCAGATCCAGGCCGAGCTGTCCATACAACAGACCCATGTCCTGGTCACCGGCGTGACGGAGTGTGAACGGCCCGAACTGGCCCAGGGGATCGTGGTGTACTTTGCAGGCGCCGGGGAAACCCTATACGATGTGGCAAAACGCTTCGCCATCCCCCGTAGCGCCCTGCGAGCGGCCTTGGGGGACGCCAAGGAAGAATTGGAGGAGGGGCAGCGGCTGGTATTCCTGCGCTAAGCAGAACAGCCCGCTGCGTTTGGGTCCTTTTGAAAAAGCGGCTTTGGGCCGCTTTTTCAGGTTGTTTTTGCAGGAGAAGGGGGGGGGGGGGGGCCCCCCGGGGGGGGGGGGGGGGGGGGGGGGGGCCGCCCCCCCGGCGGGGGGGGGGGGGGGGCCGCCCCCGCCGCGGGGGGGGGGGGGGGGCCCCCCCCCCCCCCCCC